>JAUMCA010000067.1:0-6480 GCA_032119475.1 Thermoleophilia bacterium
GGATCAGGCTCTGCAGGAAGGGCCGACCGGTTCCCCGTGCGATGGCGACGTTCCCGCTGCTCGACCCCGGGTCCTACACGGTCACGCTGCGCACGAGGACCTTCTCCGCGCGGGCTCGCGCCAAGGTGAGCCCGCGCGACCGCACGTCGATCACCCTCCGACCTCGCATCCCGAACGGCATGCGCCACTGAAGCGACGCGCGGCCCGTGCGGGTGTCGATCCTCGCGCGTGATCGCCAAGGCTGGTTGCAGCCCGGCCATAGTGCTCCCGGCATGATTCGACCTTCCGACTTCCGATGCAGATGTGCGCGACGCTGTCGCGAACGTGCCGGTCGAAGGTGTCGCGGCTGATGCTGAGCAGCTTCGCTGCCTCGTCGGGAGAGACCGCCAACTGCTTGATGACCTTCATTGAACCAGTCATCTGAGTGGCATCTCCCATGCCATGAACGTACCGTCACGGAGTCCCCATTTGACACGCGAACGCGAACGAATCGCGTGTCATCACCGGCAGTAGGACCGGCAGTAGGCCTCGGCTTCGCTGTGTCCATGCGCATCGTCCGCGGTTTACTAAACCGCGTGTCGCATGTTCGAGTCATGCCGGGGGCATCTCCGGATCGCCACGGCCTGCACAACGCGCACGTTCGAGTGGCGCGCGGGATACGGCGAGCGCCGGCGTTCGGCGCCGAGCCCGCTAGCCCGATGCGCCCAGGGCGTCGAGCGCCTCCGGGTTGCCGAGGTCGGCGGCCTTCCGCCACCACGACTCGGCCAGCTCCGGGTCGCCCGCCTCCCGGGCGAGGACGCCGAGGTCGTACATCGCCTGCGAATCGTCGAGCTCGGCGGCCTGCTCCCACCACGTCCGCGCCGCCGCGACGTCGCCGGCCGCCTTGGCGAGCACGCCGAGCTCGTACATCGCCCACGGCTCGCCGCCGGCGGCGGACTTCTGCCACCACGACTCGGCCAGCTCCATGTCGCCCGCCTGCTGGGCGAGCCGGCCGAGGTGGTGCATCGCCCGCGCGTCGCCGAGCTCGGCGGCCTTGCCGTACCACAACCGGGCCGACTCCACGTCGCCCTCGCTCCGCGCCATCAGGGCGAGGTTGTTCATCGCGTTGATGTTGCCGAGCGCGGCCGCCCGCTCCCACCACGACCGGGCCAGCTCGGCCTCGCCGTTGTTGTCGGCGTCGAGGCCGAGGTGGTTCATCGCCTCCGCGCCGCCGGCCTCGGCCGCCTCCACGCAGATCGGCTTCGCGACGCTCCAGTCGGAGCTCTCGATCGCGGCCACGCACGCGGCGTCGTCGGGCGCCGCGGTCGACACGGCCGGCGAGGCGGCCGTATCGCTCGGCGGCGACGAGGACGAGGACCCGCACGCCGCCACCGCGAGGCCCGCGATCGCCATGAGCACCGCCAGCGCCGCGAGGGGCGCAGCGCGCCGCGCCCCTCGGACGGGCCACCCCCGCGGCGCGCTCACAGCTGGCGCTCCACGAGGTCCCGGTAGTGGCCGCCGCGCGCCATCAGCGCGTCGTGGTCGCCGAGCTCGATGATGCGACCCGCGTCCACCACGGCGATCTGGTCGGCCTCCCTGACCGTCGACAGGCGATGGGCGACGACGAGGCGCGTGGCCCGCATCTTGGCGAGCGAGTCCGACACGACCTGCTGCGTCGGGTTGTCCAGGGCGCTCGTCGCCTCGTCGAGGATGATCAGGCGCGGACGGCCGGCGACGGCGCGGGCGAGCAGCAGCCGCTGCGCCTGCCCGCCCGACAGCGTGCCCGCCCCGTCCATCAGCACCGTGTGCATCCCCATCGGCAGGCCACGGATGAACTCTGCCAGACCCATCTCCTCGGCCGCCGCCCAGGCGTCGTCGACCGTGAGGTCGCGCCCGCCGATGATGTTGTCGAGGATCGAGCCGCCCATCGGCGAGATCTTCTGCATGACGACGCCGAACTGCCGGCGCACGTAGGCGAGGTCGAGGTCGTCCAGCGGGACGCCGTCCAGGAGCACCGACCCGCGCTCGGGCTGCTCGAACCCGAGCAGGCAGCGCAGCACCGTCGACTTGCCGCACCCCGACGCTCCCACGAGCGCCGTGAACGACCCGGCGGGAATCGACAGGGAGAGGCCGTCGAGCACGAGCGGCAGCTCGTCCGCGTAGCGGAAGTGGAGGTCCGCGAACTCGATCTCCCCGGTGACGTCCAGGGCGCGGCCGCCGCGGCTCGCCTCGCCCGCAGTGGTGAGAATCGGCTCGGCCCGGTCGATCAGCACCAGCGCCCTGCCCGCCTGGCTCATCACCGACACGATCGAGCCCACCGCCGCCGTCGCCATCCCCAGCGCGGTCGAGAACACCGCGAAGCTCGCGATGTCGACGTCGTCGCCCTGGAGCATCGCCGCCAGGTACACCGCGGCGCTCGCGGACAGCCCGAGGCTCGCCGCCGCGACCGTGGTGAAGGTGGTGCGGATGCCCGCCTGCATCTGCGCGCGCTGCGCGCGGGCCATGCGATCCGCCCAGCGGCGGAACATGGTCGCGGTCGCTCCGGCCACCCGGATCTTGGCCACGCCCTGCACCAGCTGGAGCGCCAGGGCATCGCGCTCGCCCTGCGCCGCGGCCGCCGCGCGATGGTGCGCCTGCGCGAGCCGCAGCGCGATCGCGCAGACGATCACGAAGACGACGAGCACCGCGAGCGCCGGCAGGATCAGCGCGGGCACGCTGACGGCCACCACGATCAGGTTCGCGATGGCGAAGACCGCCGACAGCCCCGTGACCAGGATGGTGTCCCCCATCAGCTGGCGGGCCTGGTCGATGCCCATGATGCGGTTGGTGAGATCGCCGACCTCGTAGCGCCGGAAGAAGCCCGCCGGCAGGCTCAGCGTCCTGTCCCAGATCGCCGGCAGGAGGTTGCGGTCCAGCTCGCCGCCCAGGCGCAGCAGGGTGAAGTTGCGGGTCAGCTCGAAGACGAACAGCCCCACCGCCGCGCACGCGATGACGAGGATCAGCCCGAGCAGCGCCTGGGTCGAGTTGCTCGGCACCGCGACGCTGATGACCCTGCCGAGCACGATCGGGACCAGCAGCGTCATCAGGCTCGCACCCAGCGCGAGGATCGTCGTCCACGCGAACTCGTCGCGCCACGAGCGCCTCGCCGTCGCCAGGAGGCTCGGCACGCCGACCGGCCCGGACGGCAGCACCCGCTGGACGACGATCGCGTCGGCGTCGATGCCGGCCCCGAGCGCGTCGTCGACCGGGGTCTCCGTGCCCGTGGCCGGAGAGACCGCCACGTAGCGCGCCGCGGACGAGCCCGGTCGCCGCCGGCGCGGCCGGACGACGATCAGCGCGCCCTCCGGATCGCGGCCGATGAAGGCGTCGCCGTCCCGGGTCCACCACCGCCCCTCGAGCACGACCGAGCGCGACCGCGCCTGCGCGTTCCGCAGCAGGGCCGACACCTGGACGGGCAGGGGCGCCTCCGGATCCCGCTCGCTCGGGACGAAGGCGACCCCTTCGCCCTCGCACATGAGCCGCACCGCGTCCGCCACGACATCGCCCGTCAGGTCGAGGTCAGCCGACTCGACGGCCGCCAGTCCCTCCTCCGCCTCCTCGACCAGCTGGGCGTCGCGCAGACCGAGCGCGGCGATCCGGGAGGTCTCGTCATCCCGCGAGGCCGTGGCCGCCGCACGGGCGAGCCCGTCGACGCGACCGCGCTCGTCCGCCGGCGCGGGCTCGACGCGCGTGCCGGGGATGGCCAGGGCGATGATCGCACCGCCGGCGACGGCCGCGCTCGACGCGGTGAGCACCTCGTCCGGCCCGAACGACCGCAGCGGAACCCGCCGACCGTGCCCGTCGTCACCCGCCCAGAACACGTCCACCCGGCCCTCCAGCACCCGCCACGCCATCGCACCCGCATCGCAGCGCCACGGGACGGACGCGTCCACGTGCCGCGCGCCGTCCTCGGCGGGCAGCCCGACATCGTCGGCCGTCGCGGGGACGAGCACGGGACGCTCGGCGGCGAGGCGCGTGGCCATCAGCTCTCCACCAGCGTGCGGTAGAGACCCTCGACCTCCATCAGCTCGTCGTGCGTCCCGCTCTGCACCACCGCGCCCTTGTCGAGCACGAGGATCAGGTCGGCATCGCGGATCGTCGAGAGCCGATGGGCGATGACCAGCGTCGTGCAGCCTCGACGGCGCAGCTCGTTGTCGATGCCGACCTCCGTCATGGCGTCGAGCGCGCTCGTCGCCTCGTCGAGGACCAGGATCGTCGGATCCATCGCCAGCGCCCGCGCGATCTCGAGGCGCTGCCCCTGACCGCCGCTGACGTTGCGCCCGCCCTCGGCCAGCTCGGACTCGTACGCCCCGGGACGCGAGGCGATCAGGTCGGCGATGTGGGCGTCCTGCGCCGCGGCGGTCACGCGCTCGACCTGGATGGACGGATCCCAGAACGTCAGGTTCTCGCGCACTGTCCCCTGGAACAGGACGATCGACTGGTCGACGAGCGCGAGGGAGGAGGTCAGCACGGCCCCCGGGATCTCGTCGCGCGGCACTCCGTCGAGCAGGATGGTGCCCGACCAGGGGCGCTCGAGTCCGGTCAGGAGCCTCGACACGGTCGACTTGCCGGCGCCCGAGGTGCCGACGAAGGCGATCCGGTGACCCGGCTCCACCGTGAACGACAGCCCCTGCAGGAGCGGCGGGGCGCCGGGGTTGTAGCCGAAGACGACATCCCGGAACTCCACGTGCCCCTGCAGCTTCGCGGTCCCCGGCATCGGCCCGATCCCCACCCGCCCGGTCGGGACCTGCGCCGACGAGCGCAGTCCGTCCGTCTCGGGCTCCTGCTCGAGCACGTCGTCGATCTTGGGCAGGATGGCGCGGAACTGCAGCAGCGAGTTCCCCACCTGCACGAGGCTGCCGAAGGGCGCCAGAAAGCCCGCCACCAGCACCTGCAGGGCGACGAGCCCGCCCAGCGAGAGGTCGCCGTTGATGACCTGGACGCCGCCGATGCCCAGCGCGGCACCCGAGGCGACGATGCCGAGGAAGCCCGGCAGGGTCGCGAGGAGCTGGTTGGATGCCCCGGTCTCCTGGCGGACGCTGACGACGCGGGCCGACTGGCCGCCGAAGCGCGTGAAGAGCTCCTGCTCCGCACCGGTCGCCTTGGCGAACTCGATCGACGACAGCCCCGACGACGCGATGGCCGAGAGCCTGCCCTCCTCCTGCATGAGCAGCTGCTGGTTCTCGGTCTGGCGGCGTGCCATGGCCCGCAGGATCGCGAAGTTCAGCACGCCGATCGCGAGCGCCGCCACCGCGGCCAGGGGACTCAGCACGAACATCGCGACGAGGTACAGGACGATCGAGATGATCCCGGTGATGGCCGACGGCAGCGGCCCCGCCAGAAGCAGCGAGACGAACGCGGGCATCTGCAGGCGCCACGAGATCTCACCCGGCTGGCGCTGGGTGAAGAACCGCATGGGGAGACGCAGGACCCGCCACGTCATCTCGGCGGCGAGGCTCGTGGTGAAGGCCGTCGTGATGCTGAGCATCGTCCGGGCCTGGATCCAGCCGAGGGCCATCTGGGCGACGATCGCGAAGACCACCGCGACCATGAAGCCGACGGCCATGCCGGTACTCGAGGTGGAGATCACCCGGTTGATGAAGAACGAGAGGAAGCCGGCCGCGGCGATGCCCGGGATCGCCGCGAAGACGCCGACGACCGCCGTGAAGGCGAGCGCCGCCGTGTACGGACCGAGGTGCGATCGCAGCGACCCCAGCAGCGACGGCTGCCGGCCGCCCCGCTCGAACTCCGGCGTCGGCGCGAAGTCGATCGCGATGCCGGTGAAGGACGAGTCCATCTCGTCCCACGACACGCGGCGGGGGCCCGCGGCGGGGTCGTTGATGTAGACCCACGTGTCGTCCCAGCCCTCGACGACCACGAAGTGGTAGAAGCTCCAATACGCGATGAACGGGGTCGCGAGGGTGTCCAGCTCGTGCAGGTCCTTGCGCGCGCCCTTGGCGTTCAACCCGTATCCGCGGGCCACCTTGGCCACCTGGAGCGCCGTGGTGCCGTCCCGGCTGACCTGGCAGGCATCGCGGAGCGTCTGCAGGGGAACGTGCCGGCCGTGGTACTCGAGGATCATCGCCAGCGCGGCTGCGCCGCACTCCACGGCCTCCATCTGGATGACCGTGGGCACCCTTGCTCGCCGGCGGTTCGTCGGGAGCCTGCGCTCGGCCGCCGCGTCGGACGTCGCCGCCATCACGATCCCCCGAAGACGAGCGACAGGAGCGAGCGCTGACTCACGTCGACGCTCACCGGGTTCGGCACGCCGACGAGCAGCTCGTCGAGCGTCCCCTCAGGGCAGTCGGCGGCCGCCGCGATCACCGACCCGTTGGCCTGGACGAAGCGCGCGACCGTCGGCGAGGGGATGTAGGCGACGATCTCCGCGCCGGACTGCTCGTAGGCGTTGAAGGCGACGAGCGTGCACTGGAACGACTCCCCGTTCTGGGGCCGGACCCAGAC
>JAUMCA010000068.1:0-15948 GCA_032119475.1 Thermoleophilia bacterium
GGGCGATCCGCCGGGTGTCGTTCGGCGCGATCCGCGCTGCGGCGGCCGCGGCGGCGGCGACCAGCCGGGCGTGGGCGGCCTCAGGCCCGAGCGCCTCCACCTCGGCGCGAATGCGCTCGCGCTCGGCGGGGGGCACGCGCGGCGGCACGTCGAGGGCCGTCAGCGCGCTCCGCAGGTACAGCCCCGAGCCGCCGACGACGATCGGCGTCCGCCCCCGCGCGAGGATCGCGTCGATCGCCGCGTGGGCGTCTTGCGCGTACCGCACGACGTCGTAGGCCTCGTGCGGGTCGACGTGCCCGAGGCAGTGGTGCGGCACGCCGCGTCGCTCGTCGGGCGTGGGCTGGTTCGTCAGGCGCTCGAGGTCGCGGTAGACCTGCATCGAGTCGGCCGAGACGATCTCGGCCGACCCGAGCGCCTCCGCCAGCGCGACGGCGGCGTCGGTCTTGCCCGACGCCGTCGGGCCGTAGATCGCGACGATCATGCCCCGACGGGCACGGCGCTGACCGCGCGGCCACGCAGCGTCTGGGAGGTGGTCTCCTCGATCGCGACGTGCACGACGGTTCCGGCGGCGGCGACCGGTGCGAACAGGGCGGTCTTGTTGCCGCGCGTCTTGCCGCGGCCGACCGTCGGGTCCGTGCGGCTCGGGCCCTCCGAGAGGACCTCCTGCGTCGTGCCGACGAGGGCGGCGTTGCGGGCGGCCGCGTGGCTCTGGACGACATCCACGAGCTCCTCGAGGCGCGCGTGCTTGACCGCGTCCGGGACCTGGTCGTCGAACCCGGCGGCCTCCGTGCCGCTGCGCGGCGAGTAGATGAAGGTGAAGGCGTGGTCGAAGCCGACCTCCTCGTACACCCGCAGCGTGTCCGCGAAGTCCTCGTCGGTCTCGCCGGGGAACCCGACGATGACGTCCGTGGTCAGCGCGATATCCGGCATGGCGGCGCGCAGCCGTCCGACGAGGTCGAGGTAGCGCCCCTGATCGTAGGTGCGCCGCATGCGCTTGAGGATCCGGGTCGACCCCGACTGGAGCGGCAGGTGCAGCTGGTGGCACACGGCCGGCGATTCCGCCATCGCCGCGATCACGTCGCCGCGCATGTCCTTCGGGTGCGGGCTCATGAAGCGAACGCGGTCGATGCCGTCGATCGCATCGACGGCGCGCAGCATCTCGGCGAACGTGCAGCGCTCGTCCGGCGCTAGGTCGCGCCCGTACGAGTTGACGTTCTGGCCCAGCAGCATCACCTCCGACACTCCCTCTGCCGCCAGCTGGCGCGCCTCGGCCAGGACCTCGCGCGGGTGCCGCGAGCGCTCGCGCCCGCGGACGCTCGGGACGATGCAGTAGCTGCACACCGAGTTGCAGCCCATCGACAGCTGCAGCCAGGCCTGGAACGGCCGCTCGCGCCGCTTCGGCAGGTCGGCCGCGAAGTCGTCGAAGCTCCCGAACGCGCCGCGATCCTCGTCCCGCTCCGCGGCGAGGACGTCCCGCAGTGCCCCGATGCGCCCGGGTCCGACGGCGGCGTCGACCCACGGGAAGTCGCGGAAGATGGCGTCCCGGGTCGACTCGGCCCAGCAGCCGGCGACCACGATCTGCAGGTCCGGGTCGCCCGCCTTGCGGTTCTTCGCGTTCATCAGGTGCTGCACCAGGCGATCGTCGGCCTTCTCGCGGATCGTGCAGGTGTTGAAGACGAGCAGGTCGGCCTCGTCGCCGTTGGGCGCCTCCCCCATGCCCGCGGCCTCGAGCATGCCCTTGATCCGCTCCGAGTCGTGGACGTTCATCTGGCACCCGAAGGTGGTGACGTGGAAGCGGCGCATCGCGATCGCTAGTGGGCCAACTCGCTGGTGCGCGACTCGCGGATGACGGTCACCTTGATCTGCCCGGGGTACTCGAGCGTGTCCTCGATCTCCTTGGCGATCTCGCGCGCGAGCAGCGCGGCCATCGCGTCGTCGACCTCGGTCGGCTTGACCATCACGCGCACGTCGCGGCCGGCCTGCATCGCGAAGCACCGTTCGACGCCGGGTCGCGACGTGGCGATGCGCTCGAGGTCCTCCAGGCGCTTGACGTACTGCTCGAGGCTCTCGCCGCGCGCACCGGGTCGTGCCGCGGAGACGGCGTCGGCGGCGATCACGATGACGGCCTCCACGGTCTCCGGCTCCACGTCGTAGTGGTGGGCCTCGACGGCGTGCGCCACGGCCTCGCTCTCCCCGTGCTTGCGGCAGAACTGGCCGGAGATCATCGCGTGCGGCCCCTCCACCTCGTGGCTGACCGCCTTGCCGATGTCGTGCAGCAGGGCCGCGCGTCGCGCCACGCGCTCGTCGGCGCCGAGCTCGACCGCCATGATGGCGGCGAGGTGCGCGCACTCGAGCGAGTGCTTGAGGACGTTCTGCCCGTACGACGTGCGGTAGTTCAGTCGTCCGAGGATCTCGAGCAGCTCCGGATCGAGTCCCGGCACGTTGGCCTCGAACGACGCCTGCTCCCCGGCTTCGCGGATGCGCTCCTCGATCTCCTCCTTGGCGGCGTAGTAGGTCTCCTCGATGCGCGCCGGATGGATGCGACCGTCGGCGATCAGCTTCTCCAGCGTGATCCGCGCGACCTCGCGGCGGACGCCGTCGAAGGCGCTGAGGGCGACGGCGCCGGGGGTGTCGTCGATGATGATGTCGACGCCCGTCGTGGTCTCGAAGGCGCGGATGTTGCGCCCCTCGCGGCCGATGATCCGGCCCTTCATGTCGTCGGAGGGCAGGGACACCGTCGAGACCGTGGTCGCGGCGGCATAGCTCGACGCCGTGCGCTGGATCGCCGTGGCGACGATGGAGCGGGCGCGCCGCTCGGCGTCCTGCTTCGCCTCCTCCTCGATCCGGCGCACGAGCTGGGCGGCGTCGTGCCGCGTGGTCTCCTCGACGCGGCCGAGGATCTGCGCCCGCGCCTCGTCGGCGGTCATGCCGCCGATCCGCTCGAGTTCGCGATCCACGCCGGCTCGTGCCTCCTCGAGGGCGCGCGCGGCGTCGGCGGCCTCGGCGGCGGCCGCCTCGACCGTGCGCTGGCGCTCCGCCACGGCGGCCTCGGACTGCTCGACGGCCTGCGTGCGGGCCGCGATCCGCTCCTCCCCGCGCGACAGCTCCAGCCGGCGGTCGTCGAGCTCGCGCTCCATCTCCCGGCGCAGCTCGTGGACGCGCTCGCGCGCGTCGACCTCCGCCTCCTTGCGGATCGTCTCCGCCTCGCGCTGTGCGGCGGCGATGGCGCGCTCCGCGTCCGCGCGCAGCGCCTCGGTCTCCTGGCGGCGCTGCTCGAGCTCGCGCTGCGCCTCCTGCTCTGCCGCCTGCTGGCGGGCGCCGATGCGCGCGCGGGCCGCTCCGACGCCGATGCCGGCGCCGACGACCAACGCGGCGACCGCCGCGATCACGGTTTCGACCACGTGGGTGTCTCCGATGTCTGGAACGTGAAACCGCCTCCGTGGAGGCGGCGTGAGTTGTCTGGTCAGTAGGGTAGCGCGGACGTCGTGGCGTACGTCACGTGTCGTCGAGGGAGCCGGCGATGCGCTCGGCCGTCTCCTCGTCGAACCCCCGTGCCGCCAGTCTGCGCCACGCCTCCACGCCGGTGCGGCTGCCGATCGCCCGACGCGCCGCCTCGTCGACGGCCTCGGGATCCAGTCCGTCGACCGTGTCCCGCAGGAGATCGGCGGCGACGCCGGCGGTCTCGAGGTCGTGTGCGATGCGCAGGGGCCCCCAGCCCTGCGCCAGCCGGTGGTCCGCGACGTCGGCGGCGTGGCGGGCGTCGTCGAGGACGCCGAGGGCGGCCAGGCGCTCGGCGGCCGCGCGGGCGGCCTCGGCGCCGTCGCGACGGGCGACCCGCGCCTCCAACTCGCCGCGGGCGTGCGAGCGCCGCGCGACCATGCCCGCGGCGCGGGCCAATGCCCGCTCCTCGCGCGCCGCCTCCTCGATCGCCGCCCGCGCGGCCGCGTCGAGGATCACGCCCACGGAGACGCCGAGCGCATCTGCGCGCAGCGCGTCGAGCGTCACCCAGCGACGCCCGTCGAGCTCGACGGCGACGCGGTCGTGCGTGGTCGCGGCCACGGCGGTGATGACGCCGGTGGCCACGGCGCTAGCCCTCGGCGGCTACCGCGCCCTCGTCGACCGGCGCGTCGTCGACCACCGCGACGGCCTCCTCGGCCGCGGGCGCGACGCCGGTCGGAACCGTGCCGCCGCCGGTGATCTGGATGCCGTGCTTCTCCTCGATCCGGCGGACGATGCGGTCCAGGACGTCGGGATGCTCATCGAGGAACGCGCGCACGTTGGCGCGGCCCTGGCCGAGACGCTCGCTCTCGAAGGAGAAGTACGACCCGGACTTCTCGACGACATCCTCCTCGAGGGCGACGTCGAGCACGGAGCCGGACCAGGAGATGCCCGTGCCGTAGATGATGTCGAACTCGGCCTGCCGGAACGGCGGGGAGACCTTGTTCTTGACCACCTTGACGCGGGTGCGGTTGCCGACCGCGTCGGTCCCCTCCTTGAGGGTCTCGATGCGGCGAATGTCGAGTCGCACGGACGAGTAGAACTTGAGCGCTCGCCCACCCGTCGTGGTCTCCGGCGAGCCGAACATCACGCCGATCTTCTCCCGCAGCTGGTTGGTGAAGATCGCGACCGTGCCGGTGCGGTTGAGCACGCCGGTCAGCTTGCGCAGCGCCTGGCTCATCAGGCGCGCCTGCAGGCCGACGAAGGAATCCCCCATCTCGCCCTCGATCTCGGCCTTCGGCACCAGCGCGGCGACGGAGTCGATCGCGACGACATCGAGGCCGCCGGAGCGGATCAGCATCTCCGCGATCTCGAGCGCCTGCTCGCCGTTGTCCGGCTGGGAGACCAGCAGGTTGTCGACGTCCACGCCGATCGCGCGGGCGTAGGACGGGTCCATGGCGTGCTCGGCGTCGATGAAGGCGCAGACGCCGCCCTTGCGCTGGGCCTCCGCGATGACGTGGTACACGAGCGTCGTCTTGCCCGAGGATTCCGGGCCGAAGATCTCGACGACGCGGCCGCGCGGCAGGCCGCCGACGCCGAGCGCGAGGTCGAGTCCGAGGCAGCCGGTGCTGATCGCGGCGATCGGCTGGTGCGTCGCATCGCCCAGGCGCATCACGGCGCCCTTGCCGTATTGCTTCTCGATCTGCTGGATGGCCGAATCGACGGCCTTGTCGCGCTCGCTCATGGTGTCCTCCCCGGGCCCCGCCCGGACGGCCGTGACGACATTCGTGGTCGTACGGAGTATTGCTTCCGGGGCGGACGTCGTGGCGTCCGGGGGCGCGCTTACGCCGCGCGGATCAGCGGTTGGACGGCGCGTCGGCGAGCAGGAGCCGCACGAGGTGCATCGCCGCGATCGCCGAGTTGAGCCGCACGGCCTCGCGATCACCGGGGAATCGCCGCTCGAGCCGCTGGATCCGACCCTCCGGGCCGACCACCGCCACGTGGACGAGTCCGACCGGCTTCGTCGCCGTGGCGCCACCCGGACCGGCGATGCCCGTGACGCCGACGCCGACGTCGGCGCCGCGCGCGCGGCGCGCGCCCTCGGCGAGCGCCTCGGCCACCTCGGCGGAGACCGCGCCGTGGGCCGCGATCAGCTCCGCGTCCACGCCGACGAGCTCGACCTTGATCTCGTTGTCGTAGGCCACGATGCCGCCGCGCAGGGTGTCGCTCGCGCCGGGGACGCCGCCGAGCCGTGCGGCGACGAGGCCGGCGGTGCAGCTCTCAGCCGTGCCGATCGTCCAGTCGCGGGCGATGAGGTCGCGCACGACGCGCTCGTCGAGGCTGAGGTCGTCCTGCGCGTAGACGGCGTCGCCCAGCGCGTGCGCGATCCCGTCGGCGAGCCGATCCGCGGCGGCGCGCTGCTCCGGGGGGAAGCGGACCACGACCTCGACCTCGTGGCGCGTGGCGCAGATCGACGTCTCGGTGCCGTTCTCGTCGTCGCCCCCGAGCTCGTCGAAGAGGCGCGCGACCGTCGACTCCGGCGTGTTCCACACGCGCAGGATGCGTCGCTCCAGTCGATCGCCGAGCACCTCCGCCAGAGCGGGATGCTCGAGCGCGCGTCCCCATACCTCGGCGAGCTCGACGGGCGGCCCGGGCAGCACCACGATCGTCGTTTCGCCGGGCACGATGACGCCGGGTGCCGTGCCCGACGGCGACAGGACGTGCGCGCCCTCGGGCACCAGCGCCTGCTTGCGCGCGCCCGGCAGCAGCCGCTCGACGGGCACGCCGCGCTGGGCGGCATAGCCGGTCACGATCTCCGTGATCTCCGCGAGGATCGGCTCGTCGAGCACCAGCGGGCGCCCGGTCACCTCCGCGACCATGGCGACCGTGCGGTCGTCGTGCGTCGGACCGAGCCCACCGGAGGTGATCACGAGGTCGTGCCCGGCATCGAGGAGGCCGCGCAGGGCGTCGCGGAGGTGCTCCTCGCGATCGTCGACGGCCACCACCCGCTCGAGCCGTACGCCGTGCGCGTCGAGCGAGAGGGCGAGCGTTCCGCTGTTGCGGTCCTGCGTGCGGCCGAGGAGGATCTCCGATCCCGTCACGAGAATGGCGGCGGTGCGGCGGCTCACCCCTCCACCGCCGCGACGCGGCCGTCCGGATCGACGGACAGCAGCGTGTCGTTGGTGCCCGGCGACACGAACTTGCCGTTGACCTCGAGGGTGACCGTGCCCGGGCGGTCGAGGCGGATCAGGTACCCGCTCGAGGAGCGCGGGATGTCGATGCCGTCGGGCGCGGCCGGATCCGGCTCGATCTCGCGCTGGAACAGCGGCTCGGACGCGTCGGGATCCTCCAGCGGCCGCACGGTCACCGTCACCTGGTCACGCGGCCTGATCCTCAGGATGACCGGCGCCTGCGCCGTCGCCGTCTCCGGCTCGGTCGCCGCGGTGACCGCCGTGGCCACCGGGTTGACCGCGGCCTCGGTGACGGTGACGACGGTCGTGCCCGACGGCTGGGTCGGCAGGGGCGTCTCGCGGGAGGATGGGTAGGTGGACGCGATCACCACCAGGATGGTCACCGCGACGATCCCGGCCAGCGCGACGAGTACGACGCTCGACGAGCGGCGGGCGCGCTGCTCGGCCCGCGGTCCGCGACGGCGCGGGAACATGACCTCGTCGTCCATCTCCCACGGCGACGAGGCGAACCGCTCGGAGAACTCGTCGATCAGCGGCTGCGGATCGAGGCCGAGGTACTCGCCGTACGCGCGCAGGAACCCACGAGCGTAGGTGGCACCGGGCAGACGCTCGAAGGCCTCCTGCTCGAGCGCCTCGAGGTAGGACGCGCGGATCTTCGTCGCCTCGGCGGCGTCCTCGATCGCGATGCCCTGCTGCTCTCGCGCAGCGCGCAGCGTTGCCCCGATCTCCAGCATCGGGCTCAGTGTATCGGGAGGCCGCTTGCACCCGCCGGCGGTATCGTCACCGCATGGATCCGCTGTGGCTGCTGGTGGCGATCGCGGCGGTGCTCGCCGTGCTGGTGGCGATCGACGTCCGGCTGCGGCGCCGTGTGCCCGTCGCGACGGCGGAGTCCTCGAGTGCTCGCGACGCGGCGCCTGCGGCCATTGCGGAGATCGACGTGCGCGCGCTGGGCGCGCTGGCGCCGGTGGGGATCCTCGTCCTGGCGGACGACGGGACCGTCGCCTACGCCAACGCTGAAGCGCAGCGCGTGTTCCCCGCGCTGCGGACCGGAGGGCTGCTGGGTGCGTCGTCGGCCTCCTTCGCCGAGATCGTGCGCCGCACCGAGGGGTCGGATGCCGCGGTTCGAGAAGTGGTCTACGTGGGCGAGCCGCCGCGCCCCGTGCAGGTGACGGCGCAGCGTGCCGGTGCATCGACGATCGCCGTGTTGTCCGCGGTGACCGAGGACGTCGACTTCGAGGAGGCGCGGCGGACGTTCTCGGCTGCCGTGTCGCACGAGCTGCGCACGCCGCTGGCGCGGATCCTCGGCCTCGCGGAGACCCTGCTGATCCCGGACGTCGATGACGCGGAGCGCACCGAGCTCGGCGAGCAGATCGAGCACGAGGTGGACGGGATGCGGACGCTGATCGACGAGCTGCTCCTCCTCTCCGCGCTCGATCGCGGTCGCCTGGCGGTCCCTCCGGGCGTCGTCGATGCCTCCGCGGTCGCCGCGCGCGTGCTCGATGACGCGCGCGCACGTCGCAGCGGCCGCGGCCGGAGGCTCGAGCTCCACGCGCCGGTGCCGGTCGACGTGCCGGTGGCCGGGCGGCTCTGCGAAGTGGTCGTCCAGAACCTCGTCGACAACGCGTTGCTCCACGGCGGTCCGGAGGCCGGTGTGACGGTCGAAGTCAGGGCCGACGGGCACGACGCGGAGCTCGTCGTCCGCGACGACGGCGTCGGCATCGAGCCGCGGCACCTGCCGTTCGTGTTCCAGCGCTTCTACCGCGCGGATCCGGCTCGCAGCGGTCCGGGCAGCGGCCTCGGCCTCGCGCTCGTCAAGCACATCGTCGAGGCGCACGGCGGCACCGTCGCCGCGGAGTCCGACGGTGCGAACGGCACCGTGATCCGGGTGCGGCTGCCGCTCGCCGCCTGACGGTCAGGCGCGCGGCTCGGCCTCGAAGCGGTAGCCGACGCCGTAGTGCGTGTGGATGTAGGTGTGGTGGGGCGCCCGTTCGTCGATCTTCTCGCGGATCTTGCGCACGCACACGTCGACCACGCGATCGCGCGGCCGGTAGGGCGTGCCCCATACGCGCTGTTGCAGGGCATCGCGGTTGAGCACGCGCCCCTGCTCGCGGGCGAGGGTGACGAGCAGCTGGAACTCGCGCACGGTGAGATCGGCGTCGTGCCATGCTCCGTCCGCGTCCTCCATGAACACCCGGTGGGTGCGGAACTCGATGCGCAGCCCCGGTACCTCGAGCGGCTCCTCGTCCAGGGACTCCAGAGAACCGGGCCGTCGGGTCGCGCGGCGGAGCGCCGCGTCCACGCGGGCCACGAGCTCGCCCATCGACGCCGGCTTCACCAGGTAGTCGTCGGCGCCGATGCCGAGCGTGTGGACCTTGTCGTGCTCGCTCGAGCGCGCCGAAAGCACGATCACCGGCGTGTGGATGTCCTCGGCGCGCATCTGCTGGATCACCCCCCAGCCGTCCATGCCCGGCATCATCAGGTCGACCACGCAGAGGTCGGGCCGCTCAAAGCGGGCCTTGCGCAGGCCCTTGTCGCCGGAGGCGGCCCACTCGACGTCATGTCCGGCCTTCGCCAGATGGCGGCGCATGACACCGGCGAGGACCTCGTCGTCCTCGATGATCAGGATGCGCGCCATCGCGTCAGCGGTGCGGTACAGTGTCGCCGCCCGGCGCGGCCGGGACATGGTGGGCGTAGCTCAGCTGGTGGTAGCTCCGGGTTGTGGTCCCGGCGGTCGTGGGTTCGAGTCCCATCGCTCACCCCTCGTAGGGCCCTCGGGCCCTACGCCTCCTGCGCCGGATTCGGCGCCACGGACTCGCCGGTCACCATGTACACGGTGCGCTCGCCGACGTTGACGGCGTGGTCGCCGATGCGCTCGAGCCAGCGCGCCGCGAAGACCATCCGCGTCGCCCATTGACGCACCTCCGCGTCGCCCTGGTCCAGCCCGAGCATGACGTCGGCGACCTTGGCGATCTCGCGGTCGACGAGCTCGTCCATCGTGGCCAGCAGCTTGTCCGCGTTGGGATCCCGCCGTGTATAGGCGTCCACGGCGGTGCGGATCATCTCCGCTCCGCGCTCCCCCATCGCGCGCAGCGAGTCGGTGATCACCGCCTCGTCGGCGAGCGACCGCCGCGGCGGCGGCGTCGCGAGGTGCGCGACCCGCGCGGCGTTGTGCGCGGCGCGCTCGAGGCTGCGGTTGATGTGCAGCGAGGCGAGCACCATCCGCAGGTCGCCGGCGACCGGGGCCTGCCTCGCGATCAGCGTCTCGATCACCGTTTCGATCTCGAGGTAGCGCGCCTGCACGTCCGCCTCGCCGGCCACGGCCGACTCGAACGCCTCAGCGCTCCAGTCGACGACGGCGCGCGTGGCGTCGGCGACGGCGTCCGCGGTACGTGCGCCCTCGTCGATGACCGCCTGGCGCAGGGCGTCCAGCTCCTCCTGCAGGCCCTCTCTCATCCGAATCGCCCCGTCACGTAGGCCTCCGTCCGCTCATTCGCGGGCTTGGTGAAGATCTTCTCCGTCCGGTCGACCTCGATGAGCACGCCGCAGCGAGCGCCGGTCTCCCCCTGGTCGACGGAGAAGAACGCCGTCATGTCGGCCACGCGGGCCGCCTGCTGCATGTTGTGGGTCACGATGACCACCGTGTACTCGGTCTTGAGGTCGGCCATCAGGTCCTCGATCGCCGACGTCGAGATCGGGTCGAGGGCGGAGCACGGCTCGTCCATCAGGATCACGTCGGGCTCGACCGCGAGCGCGCGCGCGATGCAGAGGCGCTGCTGCTGCCCGCCGGACAGGCCGAGGGCACCGTCCTTGAGGCGGTCCTTGACCTCGTCCCAGAGGGCGGCGCGACGCAGCGTCTGCTCGACGCGCTCGTCGAGGTCCTTCTTCAGGCCGAGCACGCGCGGCCCGAAGGCGATGTTGTCGTAGATCGACTTCGGGAACGGGTTCGGCTTCTGGAAGACCATGCCGATGCGCTTGCGCACCTCGATCGGGTCCACCTCCGCGCCGTAGAGCTCCTCGCCGTGGTACAGGATCTCGCCGTCGACCTCGGCGCCGAGGATCAGGTCGTTCATGCGGTTGAGGCAGCGGAGGAACGTGCTCTTGCCGCAGCCCGAAGGGCCGATCAGGGCCGTCACCGCGTTGGCCCGGATCTCGAGGTCGACGGCGCGTAGCGCGCGCTTGCCGCTGTACGTCACGCCGACGTCACGGCAGTCGAAGACGACCTCGCGCTCCTCGATCGGCAGCGCGCCGGCGCCGTCGGCGGGCGCCTGGGCGACCGTGATGTCGACCGCGGTGGCGGCGGTGGTGGCGTCGCGAGCATCCACGGCTACCACTTCCTCTCGTATCTGTTGCGCATCCATATGGCGAATCCATTCAGGGCGATGAGGATGGCGAGCAGCACGATGATGGCTGCCGCCGCGAGCCCCTGGAACATGTCCTGGGGCAGCTTGATCCACTGGTAGATCAGGATCGGGAGCACGGTGTACTGGGTCAGGAGACCCGGATTGAACGAGACGAACGTCGCGGCACCGACCATCAGGAGCGGCGCCGTCTCGCCGATCGCACGCGACATGCCGAGGATCGAGCCCGTCGCGATGCCGGGAATCGCGGCGGGCAGCACCTCGCGCCACACCACCTGCCAGCGGGTCGCCCCGAGCGCCATCCCGCCCTGGCGCACCGTGTCGGGTACCGCGCGCAGCGCCTCGCGCGAGGCGATGATCACCGTGGGCAGCATCTGCAGGCCGAGGATGAGCGCGCCGGCCAGCAGCACGGGACCGAGGTCGATCCCGCGTACGAGGAAGGCGAGGCCGAGGATGCCGTAGACGATCGACGGCACGGCCGCGAGGTTCTGGATGTTGAGCTCGATGAGGTTGACGATGCGGTTGCCGCGCGGAGCGAATTCCTCGAGGTAGACCGCCGTGCCGATCGCAATCGGCAGCGCGGTGGCGAGCAGGACGACGGACACGAGGATCGACGCGATGATGGCCGGCCGGGCACCCGCGCGCTCGGGGTTGGCCGACGGCGCGTTCTGGAACAGCATCCCGTCGAGGTACGGCAGTCCGTCGCGCAGGATCGTGAACATGAGCGCGGCGAGGGCCACGAGACCGACGAGCGTCGACAGGAGCAGATAGACGTAGAAGATCGTGGCGACCGGCGAGCGCCGTCGCTGGCTGCGCAGCGTCGAGCGCACCGCACCGCGCGCCGTGCTGGCGGCCATCTGCCCGGCCGCGTTCATTCGTACTCCTCCCGGAAGCGGCGCACGAGGCGGATCGCGACGATGTTCAGCGCGAAGGTGATGACGAAGAGCGTGAGGCCGACGGCGAAGATCGTCTTGTACTCGATGGAGCCGGTCGGCACGTCGCCGGAGCCCGTGCCGGCGATGAACGCGGTCATCGTCAGCGCCGACTCGCCGGGCCAGAACGAGGCGCGCGCCAGCTGGCCGGCGGCGAGCAGCACGATCGTCGTCTCGCCGATCGCGCGGGAGACGCCGAGGACGAAGGAGGCGATGATCCCCGAGATCGCGGCGGGGACGATGACGCGTGTCGAGACCTGGAAGCGATTCGAGCCCAGGCCGTAGGCTCCCTCGCGCAGCGCCGACGGCACGGCGCGCATGGCGTCCTCGGACAGCGACGCGACCGTCGGCAGGAGCAGGATGCCGATGATGATGCCCGCGGAGAACGCGTTGAAGATCTCGACCTGCCAGCCGATGTCGCGGATCAGCGGCGTGAGGAACGTCAGCGCGAAGTAGCCGAGCACGACCGTCGGGATGCCGGCAAGGACCTCGAGGACCGGCTTGACCGTCTTGCGGACGCGCGGGTGGGCGTACTCGCTGAGGTAGATGGCGGTGCCCAGCCCGAGCGGCAGGCACACGAGGCAGGCCCAGAAGGTGGTGCTGAGCGTGCCCGCGATGAGCGGGAGGACGCCGAACGCCGGCGGCTCGAACAGCGGTGCCCACTTCGCGGTGGTGAAGAACTCGCCGGGTGATATCTCCCCGAAGAACTCGATCGACGGGATCAGGAGGGCGATGACGATCCCGGCCGTGACCAGGATCGAGACGACCGCCGCCAGGGCGAGCGCGCCGATGATGGCGCGCTCGCCGAGGCGGCGACTCCGGGCGGCCAGCCGGGGCCGGCCGCCGGGGTTCATCGTGGGGGCGGGAATCGCCACAGACCGAGATTAGCCGGCGATCTTCCCGACCTCGGCCTCGACCGCGCCGATCTGCTCCCCGGAGAGCGGCACGAACAGGGCCTCGGAGTTGAGATCCTCCTGGTTGGCGAGGAAGAACTCGGCGAAGGCCTTCACCTCGGGGCGCTCCGCGGCCTTCGCGGAGAAGTACATGAACAGCGGGCGCGAGAGCGGCGTGTACTCGCCGGCCTGCACCGTCTCGGCGGACGGCGTGACGCAGCCGTTGCCGCCGTCGACCTGGATCAGCTTCAGCTGGTCCTTGTTCTCCTCGTAGTAGGAGAGTCCGAAGTACCCCATTCCGCCCTTCTCGCCCGTCACGCCCTGAATGGTGACGTTGTCGTCCTCGGACGGGGAGTAGTCGGTGCGGCTCGCACCCTCCTCGCCGTTGATGGCGTCGGTGAAGAAGTCGAACGTGCCGGAGTCCGTGCCCGGGCCGTAGAGCTTGAGCGGCTCATCCGGGAACGACGGATCGATGTCCTTCCACGAGGTCGCTGTCGCAGCTGGGCCCCATATCGTCGCGAGCTGATCCACGGTCAGGCAGGTGGCCCAGTCATTCTCCGGGTTCACGACGATCGCGATGCCATCGTTGGCAACCAGCAACTCGGCGTACTCGACGCCGCCGTCGCCGCAGAGTGCGATCTCCTCGTCCTTGATCGCGCGGGAGGCATTGGAGACATCCGTCTCCCCGGCGCAGAACTTCTCGAAGCCGCCGCCGGTACCGGACGTGCCGACCGTGACTCTGGTGTCCGGGTTGGCCGCCTCGAACTTCTCGGCCAGAATCGTCGCCAAGGGCGCGACGGTGCTGGAGCCGTCGATGACGATGGCGCCCGAGGCGCCGCCGCCGGTCGCGCCGCCGGCCGCCGTGTCGGCGGATTCCTCGCGGCCGCCGCCGCAGCCGGCGATGACCGCGCCGATGGCGCCTACGGCCAGGATGGTGGTGAGGGTCTTGCGGGTCGCCACGAGGGCATACCTCCGTCGTCGTTGGGTCTCTCGCCTCGCCAGCGTCGCAGGGGGTGGCGGCGCCATGGGGGCGACTGGTGTGACGAACCGGTTACGGACTGGTGAGCGGCGGAGACGGCGGCCACCGGCCTCGGAGCGGCAGTACCATGCCGGAATGCCGACGGATCAGCAGGCCGTGGAGGAGGCGCGCCTCTTCAACCGCGAGGTGTCGTGGCTGGCGTTCAACGAGCGCGTCCTCGCGATGGCGTCCGACCCGGCCGTTCCGCTGCTCGAGCGCGTGCGCTTCTGCACCATCTACGCGAGCAACAACGACGAGTTCTTCATGGTCCGGGTGGCCGGCCTGATCGACCACGTCGTGCAGGGGACGATCCCCTCCGACGGCACGCCCCCGCAGCGCACCCTCGACGAGATCGCCGAGCGGTATCGGCGCCTGCAGGCGCAGCTCGAGGACGTCATCCACGGCGAGCTCCTGCCGGCGCTGGGTGCCGAGGGCATCGCGATCGTCCGGCTCGACGACTGCAGCGACGAGGAGCGCGCCGAGCTCCGCCTCGTCTTCGAGCAGCAGCTCTACCCCGTGCTGACCCCGCTCGCGGTCGGGCCCGGCCAGCCGTTCCCGTACATCTCGAACCTGTCCCTCTCGGTCGGCGTGATGGTGCAGGACCCCTCGACGGGCGAGACGCGCTTCGCGCGCGTCAAGGTGCCCGAGGTGCTGCCGCGGCTGATCCGCGTCGGCGAGGCCGATCGGTTCATCCGCATCGAGGACATGATCGCCGGGGGGCTCGCGACGCTCTTCCCGGGCATGGACATCGTCGCCTCGAGCACCTTCCGGGTGACCCGTGACGCCGACTTCGAGATCCAGGAGGGCGCGGACGACCTGCTCGAGGCCGTCGAGCGCGAGCTCTCCCGCCGGCGCTTCGGCGACGTCGTACGGCTGGAGATCGACGAGTCGATGCCCGCCGACATGCGGGCGATGCTGATCGAGGCCCTCGATGTCGATCTCCGTCAGGTCTTCGCGATGCGGCCGCCGATCGACGTGGCGGGGCTCACGGTGATCGCTCGCCTCCCCCGCTCCGACCTGCGCTATCCGCCCTTCCACCCGCAGACGCCGGCTCGGCTGCTCGACGACGGTGGTCCGGTCGACCTGTTCACGGAGATCCGCAAGGGCGACATCCTCGTCCACCACCCGTACGAGTCGTTCACCTCGTCCGTCGAGCAGTTCATCGAGCAGGCGGTCGCCGACCCCGACGTGCTCGCGATCAAGCACACGATCTACCGCACCTCGGGCGACGCGCCGATCGTGCCGGCGCTGGCGGTCGCAGCCGAGGAGGGCAAGCAGGCCGTCGCGCTCGTCGAGGTGACGGCGCGCTTCGACGAGGAGGCCAACATCCGCTGGGCGCGCGCGCTCGAGCGCGCCGGCGTCCACGTCGTGCACGGACGCGTCGGGTTGAAGACGCACTGCAAGCTCGCGCTCGTCGTGCGGCGCGAGGGCACGCGCACGCGCAGCTACGTGCACATCGGCACGGGCAACTACCACCCCGCGACCGCGCGCGCCTACACCGACTTCGGGCTGTTCACGTGCGACGAGGAGATCTGCGCCGACGTCGCCGACCTCTTCAACCAGTTGACCGGGTTCGCGCGTCCCCAGGGCTTCCACGCGATCTGGGTGGCGCCGATGCACCTGCGCGATCAGGTGATCGCCGAGATCCGCCGCTGCGCGGTGGAGCACACCGCCCAGCGACCGGCGCGCATCACGATGAAGATGAACTCCCTCGTCGACAGCGCGGTCATCGAGGAGCTCTACCGCGCCTCGCAGGCCGGCGTGCACGTCGACCTGATCGTGCGCGGGATCTGCTGCCTCAGACCCGGTGTCCCGGGCCTGTCGGAGCGCATCCGCGTGGTGTCCATCCTCGGCCGCTTCCTCGAACATGCGCGCGTGTTCCGGTTCGAGACGTCCGTCCAGTCGACGACGTTCATGGGCAGCGCCGACATGATGCCCCGCAACCTCGACTCGCGGATCGAGGTCGTCACGCCGGTGCGCGACCCGGTGGTCCTGGAGCGCCTCCACGCGACGCTCGAGCTCGAGCTCACCGACAGCGCCGGCTCGTGGGAGCTGGCCTCCGACGGGACGTGGCATCGTCGTATCGCGGCGCCGGGCACCGAGCCGGTCGCCGCGCAG
>JAUMCA010000069.1:0-6909 GCA_032119475.1 Thermoleophilia bacterium
GACGAGGTCGATCGCGCCCATGTCGATGCCGAGCTCGAGCGACGACGTCGCGACCAGGCAGGGCAGCTCGCCGGCCTTCAGCAGCTCCTCGACCTCCTGCCGCGTCTCGCGGGCGAGGGAGCCGTGGTGCGAGCGCGCGATCTCGCGCTCGGCCAGCTCGTTCAGGCGCAGGGCCAGCCGCTCCGCGAGGCGCCGGTAGTTGACGAAGATCAGCGTCGACGTGTGCGCCTCGATCAACTCGAGCAGCCGCGGGTAGATCGCGGGCCAGACCGACGCGCTCGCGCTGGCGTCGTTGCCGCCGGCGATCGGGGCGGGCTCGGGGACGTCCGCGTCGGGCCGCGCCATGTCGGCGAGCGGCACGACGACGTCGATCTCGAGTGCCCGCCGGGCACCGGCGTCGACGATCGTGCACGGCCGATCGCCGGTGGCGTAGCGCGAGACCTCGTCGAGCGGCGCGACCGTGGCGGACAGCGCGATCCGCTGCACGGGCCGTCCGGTCAGGTGCTCCAGGCGCTCGAGCGACAGCGCGAGGTGGCTGCCGCGCTTCGTCCCGGCGATCGCGTGGATCTCGTCGATGATCACCGTCTCCACCGTGCGCAGCCCCTCCCGCCGTGTGGGCGAGGTGAGCAGCAGGAACAGGCTCTCCGGCGTGGTGATCAGGACGTCGGGCGGCGTGCGCGCCTGTCGGGCGCGCTCCCGCTCGGGGGTGTCGCCGGTGCGCACGCCCACGTCGATCTCGGGGACGGGCAGCCCGAGCCGATCCGCGGTCGCGCGCAGCCCGGCGAGCGGCCCGCGCAGGTTCCGCTCGATGTCGTAGTTCAGCGCCTTCAGCGGCGAGACGTAGAGGAGCCGCGTGCCCGGCTCCGTGCGCGGTGCGGCCGCGAGCCGATCGAGGCCTACGAGGAAGGCGGCCAGCGTCTTGCCCGATCCCGTCGGCGCGGCCAGGAGCACGTGCTCGCCGCGTGCGATCGCGGGCCACGCTCGCTGCTGCGCGGGCGTCGGCCCGCCCGGGAAGGTCGCCTCCAGCCACGTGGACGCCAGCGGGCCGATACCCGAATCGGTGATGCGCGTGTGGGGTACGGTCGTTACTCCTGCCGGGGACGGCTTCGTATGATCACCGACGAGCAGCGCCGGCCGGGGACAGCCTACGCGGACGCGTCGAGATCGAGCAGGAGGTCGCATGGCAGCGGAGACGGGAGCGGAACGGCGGGCGCGCCTCGTCGAGATCGCGCGGGACGTGATCGCGGACGAGGGCATCGCCGCCTGCACCTTCCGTCGCCTGGCAGCGGCCGCCGGCACCTCGACGCGCCCGTTCACCCACGCCTTCGGCACCCGCGATGCGCTGTTGCGGGAGGTCGCGCTGTCGACGTGGGAGGACAGCCCCGTCGACGTGGATGCGGCACCCGGCTCGTTCGACCGGCCGGCCGACTGGGACGCGATCGGCGAACTCGTCGACATCGGCGCCGGCTGGCTGCCGCTGTCCGACGTCCAGGCGCGCGGCGAGCGCGTCTACCTGGAGATCATCCTCCACTGCATGACGAGCCCGCCGCTGCAGCGGGAGCTGCTCGGCTTCAGCGAGGCGGCGAACCGCCAGTTGGCGGCGCTGGTCGCCGAGGCGCAGCGGCGCGGCCAGGTCCGCGACGACGAGCCCGCGCACGACCTCGTGATGGCGTACTGGGCGTACCACGCCGGGCTCGCCGTGACCGCGCTGTACGAGCCGACGGAGCTGCCTCGCGACATGGTCGCGAGGATCTGGGCCAGCGGGGTCCGAGCGCTGCTCGCGGCGTAGTCGGCGCGGCGGCCCGCCCCCGGGGACCGGCCGGCGCCGCCGTCACGACGCCGGCCGGGGGTGCGGTCCTAGGACCAGGGGTACGGGCTGTTCGACACCGGGTGGAGATCACCGGTGGCGAAGCGCTCGTAGCGGAACGGGTGGAGCAGGGTGGAGTGGTCGCCGAGCACGACGTTCGCGACCTCCTTGCCGACGCCGATCATCTTGTACCCGTGGTTCGAGTCCGCGATGACGTAGACGTTGGGCCGCATGTAGTCGAACACCGGGAAGTTGTCGACGGTGAACGAGCCGACACCGCCGGAGCGGGCGTCCTTGTACTGGGCGCGGCAGCCCTCGAAGCGGCTCATGCAGTGCGAGAGGCTCGCGCACCACATGTCCGGGAAGGCCGGGTCGACCGAGGAGGTCGGGTAGGGATCGAGCTCGAAGTCCGTGTCGAGCGCGATCGGCGCGGCGCCGCCCTGCACGCCGTGGCGGTCGCGCTTGAAGTAGTTGCCCCACAGCTCGTCGGTGACGAGCTTGCCGTCGTCCGTGTAGAGCGGGGCGTCCGAGTCGACGTGGAGGACCGGCGGCATCTTCCCGTCGGCCGTCGCGTGCGACAGCGGGTCGACCTGGATCTCGCCCTCCTGGAGGTACCAGAACGTCCACATCTTCTGGTCCTTGTGGAGGTCACCCGACGGCGTGCGGACGTCGAGCGTGTCGGGGAGGTCGAGCTGCTCCCACATGCGCGGGATCCACGGGCCGACGCCGATGATGACCTGCTCGCACTCGATGTCGCCGCCCGAGGTCTGCACCTTCGTGACGGCGCCCGAGGCGTCCATCTCGAAGCCGTTGACCTTGATGCCCTCGACGATCGTGACGCCCTCGCCCTTCGCCTTGGCGGCGAGGCCGTGGAGCGACTCGATGTTGAAGGCGAATCCGCCCTTGTGCTCGTGCAGGGCGACCTTCAGGCCCGGCGCGCGCCAGTCGGGGAACAGCTTGAGCATGTGCTCGCGCACCGCGTCCTCGCCGGTGATCAGCGTGGAGGGGTAGCCGATCTGCTCGTGGCGCCCGGCGACCTCGGTCAGGTCGCTGACCTGGCCCTCCGGCCCGAGGGCGATGTAGCCGACCTCGTGGTAGTGGTACGCCGTCGGATCGGACTCCCAGACCTCGACGTTGGCAGCCATCAGCTCGGACATCGCCGGCTGGTAGTAGTTGTTGCGGACGACGCCGCACGCGATGCCGGACGCACCGGCGCCGACGCCGGACTTGTCGATGATCGTGATGTCGGCGCCCGAGCCGACCCCGCGCGCCTTCAGCTGCTTGGCGAGGTGGTAGCCGGTCGACAGGCCGTGGATGCCGGCGCCGATGATGAGGAACTTCGTCGAGCTGGGAACGGACATGGCCGCGTCTCCCTCCGTGTTGCCAATACGGCAACACCGTTGCCGTAGGTGATGACCTGAGTGTACAGAACGTGCGGCGTGATGCAAGGGGTGTCGCGAAGGGGTCAGACCGCTAGGCGACCTCGGGTGCGCGGCGCGCGGCTCCGATGTCGCATAGCGGTCTGACCCCGTCGCGACACCCGGCGCGCCGACCCCCTCGCGCCATCGGCCGGTACGCTTGCGTCCCATGGCCGCCTGGTTCGTCCTCGACCTCGATCCCCTGATGGCGGCGCGGACCGGGCTCCCGCCCCAGGTCGCGGTGCCCGAGGGGGGCGACGCGGCGAGCATCACGCCCGCCGATCTGATCGCCTTCGCGGCCGCGTTCGTCGACGAGGAGCCGGATCACCCCGTCGCGCCCGAGCTCCGGCGGCTCGTCGCCAAGCAGCGCGAGCGCGAGCGCGCCGAGGCGGCGCTCGCAGAGCAGCGCTGGGATGACGCGATCGCGGCGGCGGAGGCGGTGCTCGCCATCGATCCCGAGGATGCGCCGGTACGCCTCAACCGCGCCGCCGCACGGCGCGAGTCCGGCGACGCGCGCGGGGCGCTGGCCGATCTCGACGCCGTGGCGGCCGTCTTCGGCGGCATCGCCCTCTTCCACCGCAACCGCGGCCGCGTGCTCGAGGACCTGGGCGATGCGCCGCGCGCGATCGCCGCGTACCGCGAGGCGCTGGAGCTCGTACCCGGCGATCCCGCCGTGGTCGAGCGGCTGCGCGCCCTCGGCGCGCTGACCACGGTCAGCGGCCCCGACGGGCCGGTCGAGGTGGACCGCGAGGCCCTCGCCGACCTCGTGCGCCGCGACCTCGCCCTGCACGACGACGACCACGCCCACCTCGCGACCGCCGCGCGCGCGCTGCTGGCCGAGGGGCAGCCCGATCTCGCCGCCACGGCGGCGGCGCTCGCCCTCGCGGTCGAGGAGGGCGACGAGGCGACGCGACTGGTCCTCGTCGACGCGCTGCTCGGCGCGAAGCGGGTCGCCGAGGCCCTCGACGCCGCCGAGCGGCACTGCGCGGGCGAGCCCGCGTCCGCGGTCGGGCACGAACTGCGGGCCGTCGCCCTATCGCGGCTCGGTCGCGCGGACGAGGCGCGCGCCGCCGCCGCCCGCGCGCTCGAGCTCGACCCGTCCGCCCCGCAGGCGGGACGGGTCCTCGCCGGTGACGCCGTCTGACCGGCGTCCGCTGGTATAGGATATCCGCATTCGTGGGCAGATCCGACGACACCGACGGCGGGCAGCCGCCGTCACGTAGCGGGCGGACCGCGTGAGCACGCTGACGATCATCGAGATCGCGGCGATCGCGGTCATCATCCTCTGGAACGCGTTCTTCGTGGCCGCGGAGTACGCCTTCGTCGCGGTGCGTCGCACCCGCATCGACGAGCTGATCGATGAGGGCTCGGCGCGGGCTCGGCGCGTGCGCGGGATCATCGACGACCCGCCGCGCTTCATCTCCGCCGTCCAGGTCGCGATCACGTTCTCCTCGCTGGCACTCGGCGCCGTCGGCGAGCCCGCGGTGTCCGAGGCGCTCGGCCAGCTCGTCGGCGATACCGGCGCGGCCGCCGTCATCAGCGTCATCATCGCGTTCGCGATCATCACGACCCTCCACGTCGTGCTCGGGGAGATCGTCCCGAAGACGCTGACCCTGTCCCGCGCCGAGGGCGTCGCGCTGGCGGTCGCCGTTCCGGTCAGCCTCTTCATGTGGACCTTCTGGCCGTTCATCTGGCTCCTGCGCTGGCTCTCGAGCGCCCTGATCCGCCTGCTCGGCCTCGAGCAGCCGTCGGAGATGCGCCTCGTGCACTCGGAGGAGGAGCTGAAGATGCTGATCGCCGCCTCGCACGAGGAGGGCGTGCTCGAGGCGGAGGAGCAGCAGATCCTGCACAAGGTCTTCGACTTCGCGGAGACGGAGGTCCAGCAGGTGATGGTGCCCCGCCCGGACGTCATCGCCCTGTCGGTGGACCTCTCGCCCGACGAGGCGCTCGCGCGTGCGCTCGAGTCGCCGTTCACGCGCTATCCCGTGTACCGCGAGGACCTCGACGACCTGCTCGGGGTCGTCCACGTCCGGCATCTCTACGGCGCCCGGATGCAGGGCAGCGATGCGCCGGACCTCACCTCGTTCGTCCGCGCCGTCCCGATCGTCCCGGAGACCAAGAAGCTCGACGAGCTCCTCGCGGACTTCCGGCGGACCAAGACCCACATGGCCCTCGTGGTCGACGAGTACGGGTCGACCGCCGGGATCGCGACGCTCGAGGACCTGCTCGAGGAGATCGTCGGGGAGATCAACGACGAGTTCGACCTGCCCGACCGCGACCTGATCCGCCTCGCGCCCGATCGCGTCCGCCTCGAGGGCGGCTTCGGCATCGAGGAGTTCAACGAGCGCTTCGCCGCCGACCTGCCGGACGAGGACTACACGTCCGTGGGCGGCTTCATCTTCGGAGCGCTCGGGCGCCCCGCGCGGCCGGGCGACGTCGTCGAGCACAACGGCCACCGGTTCACCGTGCGCGAGGTGGACGGGCCGCGCATCCGCGTCGTCGACGTCGAGATCCGGCCGCGGCCGGACGACACCGGCGAGACGTCCTAATACGGACGAATCGCGGCATTTCACCACGCGGGTAGCCAGTTTCCGTCTGTCCCATATGATGGTATCCCCGCACGGATGGGTTGACGTTGGGCATACTCGTATGGGACAACTAGTCGGTCGCGAGGCGTCGCGGCACCCATGAGACCTCAGGAGGGAACTCATATGACGGACTTCAATCAGTTGGATCCGTTCCGCCGCAAGGCGGATCCGGTCCAGCTCGATCTGGTGGAGTCGTTTGCGCAGGGCAAGGTCTCGCGCAAGCAGTTCATCCAGCGCGGCACCGTCATCGGTCTGTCGCTCGCGTCGCTGTCGGCGATCATCGCCGCGTGCGGCGGCTCGGACTCCGGTTCGGGCGGCGACGGCGGCGGTGCGGCGGTCGAGACGGCCGAGGGCGCAGCCTCCGAGGCGACGACCGCCGCGGCCAAGACCGGCGGCTCGATGAAGTGGGGCATGGCGATCCCCGGTTCCGAGGGTGTGAACCCGATCACGATGATCGATCTCGTCACGTACAACGTGACGGCGCAGACCTTCGAGTACTTGGTCCGCTCCGCGGCCGACCTCTCGGTCCAGCCCCAGCTCGCCACGGAGTGGTCGGGCAGCGCGGACGCGAAGGAGTGGACGTTCAAGCTCCGCGACAACGCGGTCTGGCCGGACGGCTCGCCGCTGACGGCCAACGACGTCGTCGCGACGATGGAGAACCTCGTGGAGGCCGGCAACTCCGCCCTCCAGGGCGTGCTCGCCGCGGGCGGCACGGAGGCGGTCGACGACACGACGGTGAAGTTCACCCTCGAGGCGCCGAACGGCCTGTTCCCGTACCTCGTCTCGTCGGACAACACGCAGTCGCAGATCACGAAGGCTGGGTGGACCGTCAAGGACAACCTCGCGCCGGGCGTCGGCGGCACGGGCCCGTGGACCCTCGAGTCGCTCGACGTCAAGGGCAGCGCGAAGTACGTCCGCAACGACAAGTGGTGGGGCGGCGCGACGCCGCTCGACGCCATCGAGTTCGTCTTCATCGAGGACCCGCAGGCGCAGATCGCCGCGCTGGCCGCCGGTGAGATCGACGGCATCCCGCAGTTCCCGTACGACATCGGCGAGGTGCTGTTCAACAACCCGGATCTCAACATCGTCGAGCTCA
>JAUMCA010000070.1:0-18241 GCA_032119475.1 Thermoleophilia bacterium
ACCGAAGGGGGGGGTTGGGCGACGGGGTTCCCGTACCCCCAACCCCGCGCCCATCAGATCCCGAGCAGCTGCGCCTTCTTGGCGGCGAACTCCTCCTCGGTGAGGAGGCCCTGGTCGCGCAGGGCACCGAGCTGCTGGATCTGCGCGGCGATGTCGCCGCCGGCAGCGGCCGGCGCGGCGGCCGCTGCCGGCGGCGCAGCGGGCGCCGGCTCAGCGGCCTCGGCCGCTGCGGCGTCCTGGGCCGCGTACTTCTGGTGCTGGCGGCGGCTGACCGCGTTGGCGGTGCCGACGACGGCCGCGGTGCGGGCCGCTGCGCCGATCAGGCCGGGTCCTCGTCGCATCATGGTGTGACCTCCTAGTTGCCGGCCGCGCTGATCGCGGCCTCGACGACGGGTTCGGGGATGTACTCGCGGGCGACCACGAAGCCGCCGGAGCCCTCGACCGCCGCCGACAGGCGGGCGGCCCAGGTGTGCTCCCATACGACGATCGCCGCGGCGGACCCGGGGGCGACCTGCTCGGCGAGCAGCATGATGTCGTCCTCGTTGAGCAGGTCGATCGGATCGTCGTGGAAACCGGCGAACTCCGGCGCCCGCTGCGCGGCCTCCTCGACCTCGAACCAGGCGACGTTGCCCGCGTCGTCCTTGATCACGAACGCCAGGTCGAGCACGCGCACGGTGCCATCCTCGATCAGCTGCCGCAGTGCGGGCGCGACCTCCCCGTTGAACTGGCTCCCGGGAAAGGAGTAGACGGCGATTTCGACTGGGCCCACGGGCGCCTCCTGCTGGTGATCGTCGCTCCCGATGATAGGGGCGACCCGTGGCCCCGCGCGAACCCGCTACAGGTGTGGTACCGCCCGGACATCGTCGGGGTGCCACAATGGCCTCGTGACGACCGCGACGACGACCCTGCGCATCCTCTACCTCGAGGACGATCCGGTGCTCCGCGAGCTCCTATCGGGGCTCCTGCGCGACCATCCGCGCGTCTCGGAGGTGCTCGCCTACGGGGATCCGCGCGACGTGCTCGACGCGGCCTCGACGCTCGACGTCGACGTGGCCCTGCTGGACCTCGCGCTCGGCGAGACCAAGGCGAGCGGGGTGGAGGTCGGCATCGCGCTCCGCGGTCCGCATCCCGAGCTGCCGATCGTGGTGTTCTCGCAGCACGCGATCGCGTCGGTGGAGGACATCCTCCCGCCGCGCCACCGCGGCGCGTGGTCGTTCCTCCAGAAGACCGGGCGCTTCGACGTCGACGAGCTGATCCGCGCGATCGACGCGACGGTCGACGGGGCATCGCGGGTCGAGATCGCGCAGGTCGACGGCGTCTCGGCGTCCGCGCTGCAGCAGCTGACGCCCCGACAGCGGGAGATCATGGCGCTCGCCAGCACCGGCCTCGACGCCCGGGCGATCGCGGACCGGCTGTTCCTGGCGCACGTGACCGTGCGGAGCGAGCTGTCGCGCACGTATCGGGTGCTCGTGCCGAACGCGCCGCCCGGCACGGATCTGCGGACGGCCGCGGTGCTGGAGTACCTGCGGCTCGCCAGCCCCGCCGAACGCTGATCCTCAGAACGGCCGCGAATGCGGCGCGCCCCGCACGCCGAAGCGCCAGGGGAGATCGACCGCGCGGGTGATGCCGATGCGGGGACCCGTGACGACGTCGGCCGGCAGCACGATGCCGACGTCGGCTGCCAGACGCTCGTCCCGGTAGAGGACCGGCCCGGCGTCGGCGGCGGCGAGCGCGTCATCCAGGTTGACCAGGTCGGTGCGCAGCAGCCGCCGCCCGGAGTCGTCGCCGCCGATGCCGAGGCCCTGGGTCAGCCGCCCCGGGCCGGCCAGCAGGTCCCGCGACCGCGGCACGCGCCCCGCGGCGCTGCGCCGCGCGCGCACGACGTCGTCGCCGTGCACCGGGACGGCGGCCCGCAGGAGGACGCCCTCACCGCTCCCCTCGGTCCCGGTCACCATGTTCGCGCACCAGTGCATGCCGTACGTGAAGTACACGTACGCCGTCCCACCCGGGCCGAACAGGTCGCGCGTGCGCGCGGTCGGCCGCCCGCCGTGCGAGTGCGCGGCCGGCTCGTCCTGGTGGTACGCCTCGACCTCCGTCAGCACCGCCGCGGTCCCGCGGCAGGCGAGCGTCCAGCCGAGGATGTCGACGGCGACGGCCGTGGGGTGACGGGTGACGCGCATGCCCCCTGTATAGCGCCGTTCGTGCGGCGGACTACGCGACCTTCGCCGGCCGATCGCTGAGCGCACCCGGCCGGTGCATAGTGGGAGCAGTCCGCACGGCGACCGCGTCAGATCCGCGCCCGCTGCGCACCTTCACCGTTGACATGCGCTCCATCCGTCGCACTCTGACCATCGCCGTCGGCGCCGCCGCCTTCGCCGCGCTCGGCGTGCCCTCGGTCGTCGACGGCGCGACGCTGGTCGATCGCAATCCGGAGGGCAACCGCGTGTCGCTGAAGGTCAACGCGAGCAACGTCGCCCTGCTGGAGTACCGCAGCAAGGGGCGCGCCATGCGCGTGCTCGCGTGGGGTGCCATCAACGTCTCGCGCGACAAGATGCAGTTGGACTACTCCGGGGGCTGGGGTTCGCGGGTCGCCGATTGGCGGTCGTTCCGCAACGTGTGCCGCCCGTTCGACGCCCGGCAGGACGTCACGCTCGGTGCCGGTGCGGAGCTCGTGGTCGCCGCCTGCCAGACGCCCGACGGCTCGAAATGGGCGGTGCAGACCTGGCGCCGTCTGATCCCGAACTACGGCGGCACGACCGGCACCAACGAGATCTTCATCAGCCGCTGGAAGGGCCAGATCGCGCAGATCCAGATCGAGCCGGACTGGTCGAAGTACGCCTCGCGGACGACGGGGCGCCACTACCAGCACTTCTTCGGGACGTTCTCCTACCAGGGCGCGCCGATCGTGGTGCACCGCGCCGATGCCCGCGGCAACCCGCTCGACGCCAAGGGTCGCAACGTGTACGTCGACGCGCTCGACTCCACGTACACGACGTCCCCGGGCTGGGCGCGGGTGAACGGGTTCCTCGCCCAGCGGCCGTCGGGGCAGTTCTGCTACGTCTTCCAGCCGCGGCCGATCATCGACAACTCGGTCCACCAGATCGCCGAGCCGTGGCTGACCAACGCCCGCCTGCACTCCGGCGAGAGCCGGCAGAACCAGTACCGCGCCACCGTGATCGGTCCCGGCGTCACCCCGCTGGTGCGCACCTACTGGCAGGGCATGGGCGGCCCGTACGACCCGATCCTGCAGGCGCAGAAGGCCGCGCTGTCGGTCGCGCTGATCGGCGCGGGCAACCAGTGCGCCGTGCAGGGCTCCTGACGCTCAGACCGGGTCGCGCTCGAGCGGCGTGGTGGAGCAGTGGATCCCGCCGCCGTTGAGGTGGACCTTGTCGTACGGGATCACCTCCCAGGAGACGCCGTGGCGCTCCAGCTCCGCCAGCGTGCGGTCGGACGCCCCCTCCGGCATCAACAGCTCGCCCGGTGCGACCGCGAGCGAGTTGCAGATCCAGCCGTCGTCCTCGGGCGTTATCTCGATGGTATGGACCCCGAGCTCCTTGAGCTGCTGCAGGAACGCGTAGGGCAGGTTCATCGGGTTCACGAGCGCGAGGTTCACGTCGATCATCAGGAACGCGACGTCGATGTGGATGTCGTAGCCGACGAGGTCGATGACGATCAGCTCGACTCCCTGACTCGCCAGGACCTCGCCGACCTGCTTCGCGCCCTCGCGGTTGACGCGCACGCCGCAGCCGACGACCGCCGTGCGGTCGTTGATCCAGGCGAACGTCCCGCCTTCCATGACCCCTGAACCGGAGATCGTGCGGAGGATCGGGATGCCGTGCCTGGCCAGCGTCCGCGTCGTGGCCAGTTCCTCGCCGCGACGGATGCGCGTGCCCATGCGGTTGACGATCGCGCCGCCCTTGACCATCTGCAGGGGGTCGCGCGTGTAGACCGCCTTGAGGTGCCGGTCGCCGATGCCCTCCTGGTGGACGATCTCCACGCCGCGCCGCTCGAGCGCGGCGACCAGCGCGTCGTGCTGCGCCTGCATGCCGGGGATGTCCGGCGGGTCCTCGCTCTGGAAGTACCAGTGCTGGTCGAGGTCGCCGTACGAGCCGATGCGCTCGATGCGCTTCGACGGATCGACGATGCCCATCTCGACACCGGGTCGGTGCATGAGGATCGAGCGGATGCGGCCGACGTCGTTCGCCACGCCCCAGGCGCGGCCCCAGGTCGACGCCATCTCGGCGGGGTCCTCGTGCGCGGGCTCGCCGCCGATGGCGAACATGCGCACCGTCTCGTTGTAGACCCACGCCGGGTCGAGCGGCTCGCCCATGCGACCCTCCTCTCGGAAGGTGAGGGTACCGGCTGGCGGACGCGCCCGCAGCCGTTTCGCGGCGCACCGCGCGGGGTAGGTGCAGGGCATGTGGCGCCGCGATCACCCGACGATCCGCGCAGGAGGCACTCCCATGACGTTGGCCATTCACGGCGATCGCGTGCGGGACCGCACGTCGCCGGCCGCCCTGCGCCGGATCGACGAGGGCATCGAGGCGCGCATCGACGAGTACGCCCGCTCGCCGCGTTTCATCGAGCAGCGGCTCCACGAGCTGGAGCACGAGTGGGACGTCGAGCGCTGGCTCGAGCTGACCGCCTCCGGGCTCGCCATCCCGGGCGCGCTGCTCGGCCTGCGTCGCGCACGTTGGTTCCTCGTACCGCTGACCGTCATGCCGTTCCTCCTCCAGCACGCGGTCTCGGGATGGTGCCCGCCGATCGCGGTGCTGCGTCGCCTCGGCGTGCGCACGCAGCGCGAGATCGACGCCGAGCGGACCGCCCTGAAGGCGATCCGCGGCGACTTCGCGTACGTGGAGGCCGCCGATGGCGTCGCGCGCGGTCCGGCCGCGTTGTCCGCGGCCACGGTGTAGGTCGACCGCGGCCGGGGCATACCCCCTCGCACACCGAACCGGAAGGAGTCCCCCATGCGCTTCCTGCTCATGACCGGATTGATCATCGGCGGCGCCGCCGCCGTCCTCTACACCATGCGCGACAAGCCGATGGTGCGTCAGCGTGCCGAACAGGCGAAGAAGACCGCCAGCGAGGTCGGCGGCGTGGTCACGCACGCGGCCTCCGACATCAAGGACACCGCCGCGCACGCCGTGCGGGACGAGCCGAAGGCGGCCTAGCGGTGGCGACGACGAGGCTCGACGATCCGACCTCCGTCGCGCGGGCGTTCCTCGACGCCCGCGCGCGGGGTGACGTCGGCGCGGCGCGCAACCTGGTCGCGGACGACGTGCGCTGGATGAGTCCGATCTACGGCGAGCAGGAGGGGGAGGACGAGCTCGTCGAGATGCAGGCCGAGGCCTTCGAGGAGACGGAGTGGTTCGCGTCGGAGGTGCTCTCGACCGAGGCGCGTGGGCCGCGCGTCCTGGCGCGCGTGCGCAATCGGGGTGCCCGTCACGGACGCGAGCTCGACTCCGAGCAGCTCCTGATCTTCACGGTGCACGACGGCCTGATCCAGCGCGTCGACATCTCCGTGGACGATCCGAAGCGCGTGCAGCGGTTCTGGAACGCATCCTGAAGGCGGTGGCCGCGGGCGCGGCGCGCCCTCAGCTGGGCACCCGCACCCGCAGCGACGCCGGGTCGATGCGGACGGTCAGCCGTCGCGTCCTTCCGCGCACGCTCCCGTCGGCCTCCCACGGCGCCTTCCGGTCGAGCACGACGGTGATCGCCTGACCCCGGGTGGTCTCCACATCCGGTGAGGCCGCCGCCGATCGGCGGGCGGCACGGAGTGCGGTGCGCAGCCAGCCGGCGGTGCCGCCGTCGCGCATGACGGCCACGTCGAGCACGCCGTCGTCCGGCCGAGCGTCGCGGAAGATGCGGGTGTTCGCGACCAGATCGCCGACGTTGCCCACCAGCACCGTCGTGGCCGGCCCTTGGAACCACGGCGCGTCGTCGACCTCGACCGTGGCATCGAACGGCTCGGCCTCCAGGCCGGCGCGCACGCCGGCGAGGTAGGCCAGCACGCCGAGCCGACCCTTCGCGTCGGCGTCGTCCGTCGCCTCCATCAGCGTCGCATCGGCGCCGACGCCGCACATCACGGCGCAGCGCACGCCGTTCGCCGTGAGCGTGTCGATACGCCGATCGACGCCGTGCAGCGCCGTGTCCACGGCTCCGGCGATGTCCGTGGGCACGCCGAGGTTCCGCGCGAGCAGGTTCGCCGAGCCCGCGGGCACGATCGCGAGCGCCACGTCGAAGCCGGCGCTCGCGTTGATCGCCCGCTGGACCGTCCCGTCGCCGCCCCAGACGAGCAGCACGTCGGGCTCCGCCTCGGCGGCGCGTTGCACGGCGCGCGGTACCGCGCGGCCGCGCCGCGCCTCGATCCAGATGGGATCGTCGACCCCCGCGGCGACCAGGGCGGCGCGCAGGGCCGGCAGGCCACCGCCCGTGCTCTTGCGCCGGTTGGCGACAACCGCGACGCGCGTCATCCGCCGCCGTGGACGACTTCGGTGACGTACGCCGAGACGTCGCGTATCTGCGTTTCGTCGAGCTGGTCGCCGAAGGCGGGCATGCCCCCGCCGCCGTTCGTGACCTGGGCGATGACCTTGACGACGTCGCCGGCGTCCGCGGATCGGCTGAGATCCGGACCGACGCCGCCGCCCTTGCCCTCGGGACCGTGGCAGCCCGCGCAGTTGTCGGCGAAGACGCTCTCGCCGTCCTGCGGATCTCCGGCCGCGGTCGCGTCCGTCGCGGCGTCAGCGGCGCCCGTGCCCCCGGATGCATCGGCGGGTGCGACCGCGGTCGTGTCCACCGTCTCCGCCGGTCCGTCATCGTCGGAACCGCCGCAGGCGCCGAGGCCGATCGCCACACCGACCGCCGCCACGCAGAGGAGCCCCGCTCGCCATCGATTCCGCGCCGTCATGCCAACCCGTCCTTCGTCGCTCGTGCGGGTGCTACCCCGCCCGAGACGCGCTGAAACGGCTAGCGGCGTGCGTTGACGAGGGCCATCATGCCGTGGTCCTCGTGCACGAGGACGTGGCAGTGGAAGACCCAGGTGCCGTCGAAGTTCCGGAACGGCAATCGCACGGTGACGCTGTGGTTCGGCTTGATGATCACGGAGTCGGCCCACTCGGGCTGTCCCGCCGAGCGGATGCCGTCGCGCGCGACGATCTGGTAGTCGTTGATGTGGATGTGGAAGTTGTGCCACTCCGGCGAGTCGTTCCGGATCGTCCACTCCTCGACCGTCCCCACCTTGACGTCGAAGGTGGGGCCGTGGACCTTCCCGTCCCGGTCCTCGAACAGCTTGCCGTCGATGAAGAACTTCGGCGGGCTCTGCGTGAAGCGGATCGTGCGCTTGCGCGCGACCTTCACGGTCGGCCCGCGCAGGTCCTCGACGGCGAGCAGGCGCGTCGGGATCGCCGACGGGGTCGCGGCGCGACCGGCCACGCGGACGTCGGCGACCTTCACGCGCGGCTGCTTGCCGTACGGCGTCGGGCGCTGGTTGAACTTCTCCTGGATCAGCTCGAAGGTGCCCGGGTCGTCGCCGGCGCGGATCAGGACCTCGGCGCGCTGGCCGGGACCGAGGAAGATCCGCTTGAGCGGCTTCGGCTTGGCCATCGGGTTGCCGTCGAACGCGATCCGCCAGACCTCCGCGTCGCCGGTCCAGACCAGGCTGAGGAAGCGCTCGGTGGACGCGTTGGCGATCCGCCAGCGCTGCGTCTCGCCGGGCCGCAGGTCGATCCGCGGCTGGACCTGGCCGTTGATGGTGATCAGGCGGTGCTCGGGCGTCTGGTACTGCGAGCTCGTGGTGACGCCGTCCTTGACCTCGACGTTCTGGAACACGAGGAGGCGGTCGCGCAGGCCCTTGACGCCGGGAACCTCGTCGAGCCCGCCGCGGATGATGATCATGCCGGCCTGTCCCTGACCGACCTGCTGGTCGACGAACTCGTGGCGATGCGGGTGGTACCAGAAGAGCCCGGCCGGATGGTCGGCGGGGATCGCGTAGCGGTAGCGGTAGTCGCGGCCCGGGCGGATCGTCAGCAGCACGTCATCGGACGGCGCCTTGGGCGACACGTGCAGGCCGTGGACGTGGAGGTTCGTGAGGTTGCCGAGCGGCTGGGGGAAGCCGGCGTACGGCTGGCCCGGGAAGATCGGCGGCGGGTCGTCGCTCGAGGCGCCGTACGGGAGGTAGTCGGCGACGAGCCGGTTGCGGAGCGTCACGTTGAGGTCGTCACCCGGATCGACCACGAGGGTCGGACCGGGGAACTGGCCGTTGTAGACCTGCGAGCGCACGGAGCGTCCGCCGATCCGCACCGTCGCCATGCGTGCCGTGAGCGTCGCGTCGAGCGTGCCGTTGCGGGTCACGATCCGGCTGGGCTCGGTGAGCGGCTGACCGGTCGCGAAGCCGGCGCAGGCCGCGCAGGTGTCGTCGCCCGGCGCGGTGGCCGGCGCACTCGGCTCGAGCACCAGCGCGCCGATCGCGGCGACGGCCAGGATGACGGCGATGCCGATGCCCCACTGGGCTTCGCTGCGGATGCGCCACGTCACGGGACGAGAGCATACGCCCTCGGCGGCGTACTGCATCGGTCGGTCGGTACGCTGCGCGGCGAGGAGGTGGTCCACCGTGGGAGATGCAGTGCGGACGACGCGGCACGGCGCGGTGCTCGAAGTGGTGCTCGACCGGCCCAAGGCGAACGCGATCGACCGCGCGACGAGCCGGGCGATGAACGACGCGTGGGCGATGTTCCGCGACGACCCCGACCTGCGCGTGGCGGTGCTCACCGGCGGAGGCGATCGCTTCTTCAGCGCCGGCTGGGACCTCAAGGCGGCCGCGGCGGGGGAGGGCATGGACGGCGACTGGGGACCGGGCGGCTTCGGCGGCCTCGAGGAGCCGATCGGCCTGTTGAAGCCGGTCGTCGCCGCGGTCAACGGCATGGCGATCGGCGGAGGCTTCGAGGTGATGCTCGGCTGCGACCTGATCATCGCGGAGGAGCACGCGACGTTCGCGCTGATGGAGGTGCAGCACGGGATCCTCGCGGAGTCCGCGGCCGTGCGCCTGCCGCGGCGCATCCCGTACCACGTCGCGGTCGAGTTGATGATGACCGGTCGCTGGATGTCGGCGGAGGAGGCGGAGCGGTGGGGGCTCGTCAACCGCGTCGTCCCGAGCGGCACGGGACGCTCCTCGGCGCTGGCGCTCGCGCAGGAGCTCGCGGCCGGTGCGCCGCTGCCGCTCGCCGCGATCAAGGAGACGCTGCAGGAGACGTCGCACCTGCCGGTGCACGAGGCGGTCCGCCGGCGCGAGGAGCTGCCGAGCGTCATCCGCGTCAAGGAGTCCGAGGACCTGCAGGAGGGCGCGCGCGCCTTCGCCGAGGGTCGTGACCCCGTCTGGCGGGGGCGCTAGGCGAGGACCTTGCCGGGGTTCATGAGGCCGTGCGGGTCGATGGCCGCCTTCAGGCGGTGCATCAGGTCCATCGCGGCCGGGTCGTGCTCGATCGGCAGGTAGCGGATCTTGCCGTAGCCGACGCCGTGCTCGCCGGTGCAGGTGCCCTCCATCGCGAGCGCGCGATGGACGAGCCGGTCGTGGAACGCCTCCGCCCGCGCGATCTCGTCGGCGTCGTCGGGGTCGAGCACGAGCGTGACGTGGAAGTTGCCGTCGCCGACGTGCCCGACCATCGTGGCCAGCAGGCCGGAGTCGTCGAGGTCGACGCGGGTCTCGTCCACGCAGTCGGCGAGCCGCGAGACCGGCACGCAGACGTCCGTCGCCATCCCCCGCGCGCCGGGACGGAGGGCGATCGACGCCTCGTACGCCTGGTGGCGCGCGTGCCAGAGCTCGCGGGCCTCGGCGGGGTCGCTCGACCAGCGGTAGTCGTCCGCGCCGTGCGCGGCGACGATCGCCGCGAGCGCCTCGGCGTGCTCCCGCACGCTGCTCGTCGAGCCGTGGAGGTCGATGAACAGCGTCGGGCGCTCCGCGACGGGGAGGCCCGAGCGGAGCGCGATGGCACGCATCTGCGCGGCGTCCGCGAGCTCGATGCGGGCCACGGGCAGGCCGGTCTGGATGGTCTCCGTCGCGGCCTCGACGGCGGCGCGCACGGACGGGAAGGACACGACCGCCGAGCTCGTCGCCTCGGGCAGCGGCTGCAGCCGCAGCGTCAGCTCCGTGATCACGCCGAGCGTGCCCTCGCTGCCGATCATCAGGTGCGTGAGGTCGTAGCCGGCGGACGACTTGCGCGCGCGTGAGCGCGTGCGCATGACCTCGCCGTCCGGCAGGACCACCGTCAGCGCGAGCACGTTCTCGCGCATGGTCCCGTAGCGCACCGCGGTGGTGCCGGAGGCGCCGGTCGCCGCCATTCCGCCCAGCGTGGCGTCGGCGCCGGGATCGACGGAGAAGAACACCCCGTCCTCGCGCAGGCGCGCCTCGAGCTGTCGGCGCGTCACACCGGCCTCGACGGTGGCGTCGAGGTCCTCGGGCCGCACGGCGACGATCCGCTGCATGCGCGAGAGGTCGATCGAGACGCCGCCGCGCAGGGCCGCGGTGTGGCCCTCCAGCGACGAGCCGACCCCGAACGGCACCATCGGCACGCGTCGCTCGTGGCAGGCGCGGACGACGGCCGCCACCTGCTCGGTCGACGTGGGGAAGACGACGACGTCCGGGCGCGCCGTCGGGTGGAACGACTCGTCGTGGCCGTGGCGCTCGAGCTCGCTGTCCGACGTCGACACGCCGTCGCCGCCGAGCAGCGCCGTGAGTGCCGCGACGAGGTCCTCCACAGCGGGCAGCGTAGCCGGTGGTGAAAAGGGGTCAGACCGCTTTTCACCATGGCGAACCGGCAGTACGACGAACATGGCACGGAGACCATGGTGAAAAGCGGTCTGACCCCTTTTCACCACCGGCTACGCTCACGCAGATGGATTGGTCGTTCGCGTCCGACAACGCCGCCGGTGCGCACCCGCGCGTGCTCGAGGCGATCGCCGCTGCGAACGGGGGCGCGGTGCACGCGTACGGCGACGATCCGTGGACCGCGGAGGCGGTGGCGGCGATCCGCGGGCTGCTCGGCGACCACGTCGAGGTGGCGCTCGTCGCCACCGGGACGGCGGCCAACGTGCTCGGGCTGGCCCACGTGCTGCGGCCGCATGAGGCGGTGCTGTGCGATGCCGTGTCGCACCTCGTCAACGACGAGAGCACAGCGCCGGGCGCGTACGGGCTGACCCTGATCCCGATCCCCACGGCGGACGGCAAGCTCCGCCCGGCGGACGTCGAGGCGCGCGTCCACGTGCTCGGCGATCCGCACTCGCCGCAGCCCCGCGCCGTGTCGATCACCCAGACGACCGAGCTCGGGCGGGTCTACGCGCCGGAGGAGATCCGCGCGCTCGCGGACGTCGCGCACGCGCACGGGCTGCTGCTCCACGTCGACGGCGCGCGGATCGCCAACGCCGTCGCCGCCGCCGGCGTGCCGATCCGCACGCTGCTCGACGGCGTCGACCTGCTCTCGTTCGGCTGCACGAAGAACGGCGCCCTCCAGGGCGAGGCGATCGTCGCGCTGACGGAGGGCCTCGGCGACGGCCTCGTCTACACCGTCAAGCGCGGCATGCAGCTGATCTCCAAGCAGCGCCTGGACGGCGCGCAGATCACGGCCATCCTCGACGGCGACCTGTGGCTCGACAGCGCGCGGCACGCCAACGCGATGGCCGCCCGCCTGGCCGCGGGCCTCGCGGCCGTCGACGGGGTCGCGCTCGCCCAGCCGGTCGAGGCGAGCCACGTCTTCGTCACGCTCGACGCCGCGGTCCACGCGCGCATCGCGGCGCGCTACGCGTTCTACGAGTGGCAGACCGCACCCGGCACGCACCGGTTCCTCTGCTCGTGGGCGACCACGCCGGAGCAGGTCGACGCGCTCGTGGCCTGCGCGGCCGGCTAGTCGGCCGCGGAGACGCGAGCCCAGACGGCCGCCAGCGTGCCGGCGTCGTCACCGACCGCGTCGAGGAAGCGCCGCTGGATACCGGCGAGATGGATCGGCGCGGCCGCACGCAGCGCCGCACGGCCCTGGCGCGTGAGCACCGCGCGGACGATGCGCTGGTTCTCCGCGCGACGCTCCACGAGCCCGGCCCCCTCGAGCCGGCCGACGAGGCGGGTCACGCCGCTCGGGGTGAGGACGATCGCGTCGGCGAGGTGGCCCATCCGCATGCCGTCCTCGGGGCCGTTGGCGAGCGTCACGAGGACGTCGTACTCGGCGAACGACAGGCCGCAGCGCTCCTGCAGCTCATCGTCGAGGCGCCGCACGATGTCGGCGTGCGCCCGCAGGAAGCCGTACCACGCGCGCTGCTGCTGCGCCGGGAGGTCGTCCCAGCGCGTCACGCCGTCGCGCCGCCGGTGACGCCGGCGAGCCACGTGGCCGCCGCGGGCACCACGGCCGGATCGATCGAGTGATCCCCGTCGGTCTCGTGGTACTCGACCGCGAGTCCGCCCTGCTCGAGCGCCTGCGTCGCCGCGCGGGCGAAGTCGACCTCCATGATCGGGTCGCGGCGTCCGTGGCTGACGAACACCGGGAGACCGGCGCGGCTCGCGAGATCCGGCGCCCAGTCGTCCACGGTCGGGATGAAGCCGGAGAAGGCGAGGATGCCGGCCGGTCGAGGCCGATCGCCCCCGAGACCCAGGCTGTAGCTCATCACCGACCCCATCGAGAAGCCGCCCAGGACCGTCTGCGCCGGCGTCAGCCCGGTGCGCGCCCAGACGTCGTCGTGGAAGTCCGCCAGCGCCCCGTACGCCGCGTGGAACGTCGCGTGGTCCGGATAGCCGACGCGCGGCACGACGTACCAGTGGAAGCCGGGCCAGCCGGGGAGCACGAGCGGCCCGCGCGGCGCGACGACGTGGAGGCGGCGTTCCGGGTCGAGGACGTCGGCGAACGGCAGCAGGTTCGCCTCGTCGGCCCCCCGACCGTGGTGGAGGATCAGCAGCCCCTCAGGGGCATCGGCCGCGGGGCGCTCCTGGAAGACGAGGCTCACGACGCCGCCGATGCGCGCGGGTTGGCGAGCGGCGTGAGGCTCCGCTCGAGGTGGCTGCGCAGATGCGCATGCATCGCCGGCAGCCGCAGCTCCTCGCCCAGGTGCGCGGGGTCCTCGTCGACGGCGAAGCCGGGGGAGAGGGTCGCGATCTCGAACAACGGGCCCTGCGGGATGCGGAAGTAGATCGACCGGAAGTAGTCGCGGTCCATCACCGGCGAGACGCTCCCGCCCGCCTCGCGCACCATGCGCTGCCACTCGAGGTGGTCCTCGTCGGCCGACGCCCACGCGATGTGGTGGATCGTCCCCGCGCCGAAGCGCCCGGGGTCGGCCGGCGCCGGCTCGAAGCGGAGGCGGAAGGTGCGCCCGCCGCCCTCGACGCGGTACGCCCCCTCGCCGTCGAACGCGAAGCTGAGGAGGTCGGTCAGGGTGACGTCCTCGTCGAGGCTGTACGGCGTGTAGGCGCGCGCTCCCTCCGCGCCCGTGATCGCGTGCTCGGCCGGGATCTCCGGGTGCGTCGCCTGCAGCGGCGGGTTGTCACCGGTGGCCACCAGCTCGAGGCGCAGGCCGTCGCCGTCGGCGAAGCGCAGGACGTCGCCGTCGCGCTCCGCGACGACGCCTCGGCCCTCGAGGCGCTCGGCCCAGAAGCCGAGGGAGGCCGCCGACGGGACGCCGAGCTCGATGGTGTGCAGCATGCCGGCGCCGGCGCGGCCGGGACCGGCGTGGGGGATCTCGAACCAGGTCAGGATCGAGCCCGGGGCGCCGGTCTCGTCGCCGAAGTACAGGTGGTAGCTCTCGGGGTCGTCGAAGTTGACGGTCTTCTTGACCAGGCGTAGCCCGAGGAGGTCCGCGTAGAAGGCGACGTTCCGCGTCGCATCGGCGGTGACCATCGTGATGTGGTGGAGGGCGTGGAGGCGCATGGTGGGCTCCGGTTGGCTCGCGGGGTGGACCTACCCTAGCACCACTTTGTGACCGATCAAATACTCGACCGTGCGCGCTCCAGCTCCTCGGGCGTGTTGACGTTGAGCAGGCTCCGCGTGGCGCCCGGGCCGAGCCGCGCCGTCAGCGCGGCGTCGTCGAGCCAGCGGACGGCCAATCGCTCCAGCAGTGCCATCGGCGCCCGAACGCCGTCGGCCAGCGCCGCGTCGACCGCCGTCGCCACGCCGCTTCGGTAGCCCGCGGCCAGCGGGTGGCGGTGCCCGTCGACCACCGGCACGACGGCGTCGACGTCCCCCTCCAGGGCGTCCAGCAGCATCCGCACGAAGGCCGGCGCGAGCAGCGGCAGGTCGACGGAGACCACCGCCACGCGGTCAGTGCGTCCGTCGAGGGCCGCGAAGCCGGCCTGCATACCGCGCAGGGGGCCGTCGTCGGCGACCGCGTCGCGGACCAGCTCGACGTCGGCGGGCAGCGCGGGGGCGGTCTGGTCCGGGGCCGCAACGGCGACCACCGGCCCGTCGACCGCCTCGCGCAGGACCGCCGCGAGGTGGGCGGCGAGGGGACGGCCACGCCAGTCGAGGTCCGCTTTGGCCGCGCCCATGCGGGTCGAGCGGCCGCCGATCAGCAGAATCGCCCCGTCGCGCATGGGCGGATCGTAGAGCGCCGCCGCCGGCTGCTACGGTCGCGCCGTGGCGCGCTGCATCGTGATCGGGGCCGGCCTCGCCGGTCTGGTGGCGGCCGACGCCCTCGTCCGCGACGGCATCGAGGTCGAGGTGCTGGAGGCACGCGACCGGGTCGGCGGCCGCGTCTGGTCGGCGCGGATCGACGGCGGCGGCCTCGTCGAGCGCGGCGGCGAGTTCATCACGGCGGGCTACGTCGCCACCGAGGCGCTGGCCGACCGGCTCGGCCTCGCGCTCGACGGCATGGGCATCCGCTATCCCGACCGCCGCCTCCGTCCGGATCCGGGCATCGACCGCGCCGCGGCGCTTGCCGCCGCCCGTGCGGTCGAGCACGCCGCCGCCAGCGCGCCGGAGTCGCCGGCGCTCGACCTGCTCGCGCGCGAGGTCGCCGACCCTGCGATCCGCGAGCTGCTCGCGAGTCGCGCCCAGAGCGCCGCCTCCTATCCGATCGAGGGGCTGACGGGTGGGCACATCAGCGACATCTCGCACCTGCTCGACGACGTCGAGACGCGTCGCGTGCGCGGCGGCAACCAGCTGCTCGCCGACGGGCTCGCCGCGGGTCTCGACGCTGCCGTCCGCGTGTCCACGCCGGTCGTCGCGGTGCGCCATCACGGCGCCGGCGTCGAGGTCGAGGCGGCCGACGGCCTGCACGGCGCCGACGTCTGCGTCGTGGCCGTGCCGCTGCCCGTGCTCGAGCAGGTCGCCTTCGAGCCCGCGCTCCCGACCGCGACCCGCACCGCGATCGCCGCCATCCCCTTCGGCCGCGCGGCCAAGCTCGCACTGCCGCTGTCGGCGGCCGTCGCACCCGACGCGATCATGTCCGTCCCGGAGCGCTTCTGGGCCTACGTGACGCCCTGCGACGAGGTCGGCGGCCGCGTGGTCGGTGCCTGGATCGGCGGCGAGCCGGTGCTCGAGCGGCTCGGCGTGCGCGACGGCCCCGACCGCTGGGTCGAGGCCGTGCGCGCGCTGTGGCCCGAGCTGCCGATCGACGCCGCCCAGCGCCCGCGGTTCACGCGGTGGATCGACGCCGCGTGGACCGGCGGGTCGTACTCGGTGATCGGCGCGATGCCCGACGGGCGCGATCGCCATCCGGTCGGCGACGCGCTCGACCGGATCGCCTTCGCCGGCGAGCACACCGCGCCCGCGCCCTGGACGGCGACGATCGAGGGCGCGATCCGGAGCGGCGAGCGCGCCGCGGCCGACGTGCGGGCGATGCTGGGCCGCTAGCCGCGGCAGGCGCCGACGAAGCCGCGCCCGATGCCCTCGGCCACCTGCGTCGCGCTCGCGTCCGCGGCCCGCGCGTCGGCCTCGAGCCGATCCGGGTCGACGCCGTGGTCGGCGAACCACCGGCTCGACTGCGGCAGCAGCCCCGTGTCGCTGTCACCGCGGATGCCCCGCGCAAGCGCGTCGGCCCAGGCGATCGGCGTCTCGGGGTGGCACTGGAACGCCCAGGCCCGCTCGCCGCAGCGCACGGCCTGCACGCTGACGTCGTTCTCCAGCAGGACGACCGAGCCGGGCGGTGGCGTGAATGCCCACGCGTGCGCGTGGAAGCTCGGGTAGCTCGCGGGCACCCCCGCGAGCAGCGGGTCCGTCTGCGCCTCCCGCGTGGAGCGCACGGGGTGGTAGCCCTGCTCGATGTCGCAGCGGTAGGCCTCGCCGCCCGTCGCCTGCGCCAGCAGCTGGCCGCCGAGGCAGAGGCCCAGCACGGGCCGGTCGAGCGCCAGCGCCTCCTCGACCGCGGCGCGGGCACGGTGCACGGGCGGCAGGTCGTCGACGGGGTCGTTGAGGCCGGGCAGCACGACCAGCCCGTCGTAGTCGGCGACCGCCGGCAGCTCGTCGTCCGCCATGCGCACGTCGAGGTCGGCACCGGCGGCGACCAGCGCGTCGCCGATCCGCCCGGGGCCCTTGTCCACGTCGTTCTGGACCACGAGGATCCGCACCGGGCGCTGTCCCTCCGCCATGGCGGGAGTATGCCAAGCGGCCCGTCGCGTCACGCGCGGTCGCTCGGCGCGGCGCCGTCGCGCGGCCCCGGCGCCTGGATTTCGCCCTACGCTTCCCCCATGGCCGATCCCGCGCTCCCCGCCACGCCCGCCGACCAGAGCGAGGCCGAGCGCTCCTGCGCGGACGTGACGACCGGCGAGGCGCGCTACCTGATGGCGCTGCTCGACATGCAGCGCGAGCACGACGGTGAGCCGTCGCAGGCCAAGCTCGCGCGGCACCTCAAGGTGTCGGCGCCGACGGCGCTGGAGATGCTGCGCCGCCTGCGGACGCTCGGCCTCGTCGCCGAGGACTCCGTGGCGCTCACGCCCTCCGGCCTCAGCGCCGCGCTCGTGCTCAGCTCCCGTCGTCGGGCGGCGCTCGCGATCATGCGCGACGTCCTCGAGCTCGACCCCGAGCACGCCGAACTCGAGGCGGCGTGGCTCGCGGCCTCGGCGTCGCCGCTGCTCGGGCGGCACCTCGTGGCCTGGCGCGCGCACGGCGCGTCGAGCTGAACCACGCGCCCGCTCCGCTAGGCCCCGAGGTCGGGGCGGATCTCCGTCAGGGCGTCGCACAGCGGATCGATGACGCCGGTGTGCTCGGGCTTCATCAGCGCCGAGCGCAGCACCATCGCCGTCGGCTGGTCGGCCTCGAGGCCGAGCGCGTCGGCGGCCACGGCGAGCTTCGCGACGTGCCAGCCCCGCTCGGCGAGGGCGTCGAAGGCGCGGTCCGTCGCCCGTGACACCTCGCTCGCCCGTGTCGCCGTGGGGTGCCAGCAGACGACGTCGAGGTCCGGCTCGAGGACCAGTGCCCAGCCGTCGAGCGTCCGCAGGCGCTCGGCGAGCGCAAGGGCCGCCGTGCGTGCACCGGCGAGGTGCGCCCCGAGCCCGTCGCGCGTGAGCGGCAGCGCGCGCAGGGTCGCCCACAGGGCCGCGGCGGCCGCCCCGGAGCGTGAGCACTCGAGGCTGATCTCGCCGGGGTGGAGGTCCGTCGACGTGAAGTAGGTGTACGGCGAGTCGTGGGCGTACAGCGTCCCCACGCCCGGGTCGCGGAAGACGACGCAGCCGCAGCCGTAGGGCTGCAGACCGTGCTTGTGGGGGTCGATGGCGATCGAGTCGGCCCGGCCGAGGGCGGCGAAGGGCTCCGGGTCGACACCCGGATCGCCGCCGTCGGCGAGGATGGCGAAGAAGCCGCCGTACGCGGCGTCCACGTGGAGGCGCGCGCCGTACCGCTCGCAGAGGTCGGCGATGCGCCGGATCGGGTCGAGGCGGCCGAACCCCGTGCTGCCGAGCGTCGCGACGACGGTGCCGACGTGCCCCTCCTGGAGCCGTCCCTCGAGTGCGGCGATGTCCATCGTCCCGTCCTCGGTCGCCGGGACGGTCTCGTGCCGCGCGCCGACGACCTCGGAGATGCGCGCGTGGGTGTAGTGGGCGCTCGACGCGGACAGGATCGCCTGCTCCGACAGTATGGCTTGTTCGGACAGGATGAGTTGGTGGCCGACAAAACTTCCATCGACGAAGAACCTGCCGTAACCCGCAGCGAAGCCCTGGGCCGCGGCGGCTGGATACGCACCGGCGCGCTGGCCGAGCAGGCCAGGGGCCTGATCGCTCGCTTTCGCGTCAAGGCCGGCGGGCCGCCGGCGGCGGCGCAGTCGCTGTCGGGCGGCAACC
>JAUMCA010000071.1:0-23334 GCA_032119475.1 Thermoleophilia bacterium
CATCGCGGTCGCGGCCGCGTCGTCGCCGACCCACTGGAAGGCGACCTCGACGGCGGGATGGCCGGCCTCGAGCGCCGCCAGCGCGTAGACGGCCTCCTGGATCGCGTAGCCCGTGTCGCGCCGCTCGTCCGGCGACAGCTCCTTCAGCGCACCCACCTTGAGGTCGCCGATGACGAGCGTGTCGCCGTCGAGCGCGCACAGGTCGAAGAAGCCGGTGATCACCGTCGTGCCGCCCGCGAGGAGGAACGGCTGCTCGTGCCGGACGCCGTCCAGGCCCTCGAAGCGAGCGGCGAGCGGCGAGCGGCGCCAGCGATCGATCGCGCCCCGTGCCTCCTCCACCTGCCCGGGTTCCGCGTCGGGCTTCGCGGCGAGCAGCAGATCGCCCGCGTCGCCGCCCGTCTCCACCGCGGCGTGGACGGCCTTGCCGACGGGCGCGCTCCCACCCGCCTCGTCGACGGGCAGGCCGAGCATCCGCTGCAGCTGGAAGCGGTACGGGCAGCGCTCGAAGCTGTCGAGCGCCGAGTACGACAGGGCGGGCGCGACCCAGGCGTCGGCGGTCGGCAGGGGCGCCAACGCCGGCAGGCCGGCGTGCGCGGAGCCGTTCGCCGTCATGGCGGCGTCGACGTCCATCTGCAGCTGCGGCGCGCCGGCGTCGAGCGTGAACTCGATCGTCTCGTCGACCGGCTCGGGCGTCGCCGGTGGCGTCTGGTCGACGTCGGTCACGTGCAGCGCGATGCGGGCGTCGTCGAGCTCGATCACGCGCTCGCCCGGCTCGCAGGCGTCGTCGACGAGCGCCAGGGCCCAGTGGAGCGTCGACCCGGACGCCGGCTTCGCGTTCGGGGCGACGCCGCTGATGATCAATCGGTTCTCGGCCCGCGTGCAGGCCACGTACGCGCGCCGGTGGGCCTCCTGCCGCTCGGCCGCGCGCTTCGCCTCGCGCAGGGCCCGGAGGCCCGCGGTCGGCTGGAGGTTGCCCGTCGAGGCCGGGACGGCCGCCGTCGGGGTGCCGTCGCGGCCGACGAGCGCGAGCGGCACATCGACCTGCGGCTTCGCGCCCGCGTCGGCCACGACGACGACGGGGTACTCGAGGCCCTTGGCCTGGTGCACGGTCAGGAGCCGGATGGCGTCGTCGTCCTCCGAGGCGGTGACGCCGTCCGTCCGCACCTGCGTGTCGAGCCGACCCGACTCGACCGCCCGGATGAACGCCGGCAGGTCGGGGCCCCGCGCGTCCTCGAACGCGCGGGCGATGCGCTCCAGCTTGGCGAGGTTCGCCATCCGCTCCGTGCCGTCGCGCAGGACCAGCGTCGCGAGGTCGTAGCGCGTCTCGGCGATGACGGCCGCGACGAGGTCGCCGAGCGGCAGCCGTCCGGCGAGGGGCCGCAGGCGCTCGATCGCGTCGCGCAGCCCGACCACGCGCGCGAGGTCGTCCTCGCGGAGTCCCGCGCTCTCCACCGTGGCCAGCGCATCGGCGAACTCGTAGGCGACCGCCTCGCGCAGCAGGGCGAGACCGTCGTTGGACACGCCGGCCATCGGCGACGCCAGGCACGTGAGCAGCGCGAGGTCGTCGTAGCGGTTCCACAGCACGCGCAGCATCGCCATCACGTCCTCGACGGGCTGCCGCGACAGGAAGCCGCGCCCGGTCGAGGCCACGGTCGGCAGGCCGACGCGGCGCAGGGCACGCTCGTAGGCGTCCGCGCGGGTGCCCGCCTGGAAGAGGATCGCGATCTCGCCCGGCCGGCACGCGCCCGCGGCGACCAGCGCGTGCAGGCGCTGCGCGATCAACGCGGCCTCGACGCGCCGGGCCGAAGCCGTGTCCTCGCCCAGGCCGACCAGCAGCTCGACCACGGGCTCATCGCCGTCGTGCGCGCGCACCGGGACCAGCGGGCGGTGCGCGAAGTCGGCCTCGCGCGAGAACAGCGCGTTGACGGCGTCGAGCACCGGCGGGACCGAGCGGCGGTTCTCGTGCAGCGAGACGACCGCGATGCGCCGGTCGCCCTCGGCCCGCGCGCGCTCGCCGCGGAACACCTCGACGTCCGCGCCGCGGAAGCCGTAGATGGCCTGCTGCTCGTCACCGACCGCGAGGATCGGCGTGCCCGGGGCGCGCAGCAGGTCGATGATGGCGGTCTGCAGGCCGTCGGTGTCCTGGAACTCGTCGACCATGATCTCGCGGAACCGCTCCTGCAGCGCGGTGCGGATCGCGGCGTGCTCCTCGAGCAGTCGGCGCGTACGCAGCTGCAGGTCGTCGTGGTCGAGCGCACCCGCCTCGTCCTTCGCCGCCCGGTACGCCTCCGCGAAGGCCTCGAGCATCCGCCCGAGCGGCTCGTGGAGCTGCGCCGCGAGGATGTCGGCAGCCGCCGTCTCCACCTCGGCGAGCAGGTCCTTGTACGCCGCGCTGCCCTTGGCGTAGGCGCGCAGGTCCGCGAGATCGGAGGCGTCCGCCCCGCGCTCCAGGAGGTCGAGGAGGTCGAGCGCGGCCTGGCGCTGCGCCCGCACCTGGACGCCGTCGCCCTCCTTGGCGGCCAGCACCTCCGCCTCGCGGCGCACGTCGACCAGCCGGGCCTCGAGCAGCGCCGGGTCGTCGCTGCCCCGCGGTGCGCCGAGCGGATGACCGCCGAGCCGCAGGCCGTCGTGCAGCGCCTCGACGACGTCGCGCAGCCCGTTGCCGTAGCCGGCCACGAGCGCCATGGCACCGTCACCGAGCTCGTCGACGACGCGGGCCAGCGCACGCTCGTACGCCGTCTCGCGCAGGAGCACGGTCTCCACCTCGTCGGCCACGCGCAGGCCCCGGGTGACACCGGCCTCCTCCGGGTACTCGGCGAGGATGCGCCGGCAGGTCGCGTGGATCGTGCCGATCCAGCCGCCCTCGACGAGCGGGATCAGCGCGTCGCGGCCGTCGTGCCGCAGACGCGCCCGGATGCGCTCGCGCATCTCGCCGGCGGCGCGGTTCGTGAAGGTGACGGCCAAAACGGCCGACGGAGACAGGTTGCGATCGGTGACCGCGCGGATGTAGCGCTCGACCAGCACGGTGGTCTTGCCCGAGCCGGCGCCGGCGTCGACGAACGCGCCGCCTTCGGCCTCCACCGCGGCGGCCTGCGCCGGCGTCAGCGCGGGACGGGGACGCGTGATCACCGCGCCACCCGGCAGATGCCGCGGTACTGGCAGTACCCGTTGCACTGCTTGCGCTCGTCCCGCGGGTCGTGGCGGACGTCGCCGGCCTGCATCCGCTCGATGCGCCGTCCCGCCTCGGCCCGGGCCTCGGCGAGCACGGCCTCGAACGCGTCGTGCTCCAGGAGGTCCTCGCGCGGGATGTGCGGGGGCAGGACGTCGTCCTCGTCGGCGTCCACGATGCCGCGCGCCTCCCCCTTGCGGATCGACACCAGGAGCCCGCCGACCGGCTCGCGGCCCAGCACCTCGCGTAGGGCCAGGAGGTACAGCGGGATCTGGAGCCGGTGCTCGTCGCGGATCTCGCGGCCGGTGCTGATGGTGCTCGTCTTGTAGTCCACGACGAGCGCGCGCGCCGTGAACGACGGATCGAGGTCGATGCGGTCGATCTTCCCGCTGACCGCCGCGGGTCCGACGTCGAGGCCGCCCTTGCGTCCCGTCTGCGCACCCCGGCCGCCGAACGCGACCTCGAACTCGCTGGGGACGAGCGGCGCCTCGGCGCGGGCGGCGCGCTGGACGAGGCGCCCGAGCTCGCGGCGCAGGCGCCACGCCATCACCGCGATCGCCCGACGGTCTCCGGGGCGAACCGGGGTCAGCCGACCCACCTCCTCGTCGACGATCCGGTGCATCTCGGCCAGCGCCGCGTCGACGTGCTCCGCGCCGATCACCGTCGTGCGCAGCAGCGCGGGCACCTCGCGGTAGAAGCGGGCCAGCACCTTGTGCGCCAGCGTGCCGGCGGCCAGCCGGTCGTCGACCGCGACGTCGATGTCCCGCGGCTGCAGGCGCTTCTCCGCGAACCAGCGCTGCGCCGCGGTCGCGTGCGGCGTCGTGGGCGATGCTGCGCGCGCGCTCGCGCACGGTCGGCGCGACCTCGAGCGGGTAGACGGCGTCGGAGAAGCGGCGCCGGTGCAGGATCACCGGGTCCCCCGCGGCGATCTGGAGGTCCTCCCAGATGGCGGTCGGGGCCAGCGGGCTGCCGTCGTCGTCGGCCACCCGGCGCACGAGCACGAGCCGGCGTCGCGGACGGGTGATGGCCGCGTAGACGAGGTGCCGGGCGACGTCCGCGGGCTCCGGGCCGTCGACCAGGGGGTCCGCGTCGGATCCGGCGCCGAACGTCGGGTCCTCGAGGCCGACCACGATCGCGACGTCGAGGTCCGCCGTGCGCGCGTCTCGCGCGTCGAGGATGCGGATCGCGTCCTCGTGGGTGCGGCGCGCGCGCACCGGGAGCCGCGTGAGCGCCTCGCGGACCTCCGCGTGCGTCGCGCCGATCTCCGCCAGCGCGTCGAGCTGCTCGAGCACCGCCGCGGCGATCTGCACGTCGCCGCGCAGGGCGACCTCGGCCGCGGGCGCATCCAGCCCGTGCGCGCGCTGCAGCATCGCGCGCACCGCGGCGGCCGCCTCGGTCGCCGCACCGTCGCCGCTCCGCACGCCGGCCGGGAGCGCCAGCGCCCGCCGCAGCGGCTCGGCGCGGTCACCGCTGTCCTCCAAGGCGGCGTCGAGCCCGAAGCGCGAGCGACGGATCGGACGCTCGACCCACTCGACCATGCGGGCCGGGGCGCCGCTCCACGGCGTGCGGAGCCAGTCGAGCCGATCGTCGTCAGACGGCGACGGCGCCCACGCCAGGTTGAGGAGGAGCAGAAGGGCGCGTCCGAACGGCGTCGACGGCAGGACCCGCGCGTCGTCGGCGGCGACCGCGATGCCCGCCTCCTCGATCTGGCGCACGAGGCGCCGACGACCCGTCGCGCCGCGGGGCGCGATGATCGCGACGCGGTGACCGGGAACGCCGGCGCGGAGCGCCTCCGCGAGCTCGTGGACCACGACTTCCGCCTCGCCGCGCTCGCCCTCGACCTCCGCGGTGCCGAGGCCGTCGCCCGCGGGCGGATCGACGGCCGGCTGCGGCTCGCCGAAGCGCCGCTCGAGCGCCACGAGATCCGGATGGCGATCGAACGCCGCGCTGCGCCGCTCCTCGACGTGGCCGGGACCGGCGCGCTCGGCGAGCCGCTCGACCACGCCGCGCAGGACGGCGAACGGCGCCCGGCCCGCCTCGTACGGCAGGCTCGCGACGACGCCCGCGCGCTGCGCGACCGCGTCGATCAGCGCCTCCTGCGCCGGGCTGAGGTCGTCGAAGCCCTGGGCGAACAGGAGCTGGCCCGCCGGCCATGCGGCGACGTCGCCCCGCAGCGCGGCGATCGCGGCGCAGCGCATGCGGCCGCGATCGATGGCCCCGATCTCGTCGAGCGCCCGCCACCAGGTGGCGTAGGCGTCGGCGAGCCGCGCGTCGCCCGCCGCGCGCACGGCCGCGGGGTCGAGCAGCGCGGAGCCGAGCCGGTTCAACCGCGTCGCGAAGGCATCGCCGGCCTCCGGGAGCGCCCGCCGCACGAGCGCCCGCCGCGCGCCCCCGCGGACCAGCGGCCGTGTATCGCCGACGGCGACGAGAATGCGCTCGAAGAGCATGTCGAACGTGACGACGTCAGCGCCGATGATGCCGGGCGCGCGCAGCGCGAGCTCCCGCTGCGTCGTGCCGCGCGTCGCCTGGTCGGGGACGACGAGCGATGCGCGCTCGCCCGCCTGCAGGGCGGCGAGGTAGCGCGCGTACAGTTCGCCGATCTTCCCGGCGTGCGCCGGGCCGATGATCAGGTCGAGGGCCACGTCGAGACGTCGCGACCCGCGCGCCCGTCCTTACCCGAGGTGCTCGGGCGGCGCGCTCTCGATGCGCTGCGCGACGAGCCCGTTGACGGCATCCACGCCCTGGACGTACGCGGCGTTGATCCCCGTGAAGGCCTCCCACTTCACCGGCACCGCGTCCTCGGGGAAGATCGCCTCGACCGGGCACTCCGGCTCGCAGGCGCCGCAGTCGATGCACTCATCGGGATCGATCACGAGCATGCGATCGGTCTCGTGGATGCAGTCGACCGGGCAGACATCGACGCAGGAGCGATCCTTCGTGTCGATGCAGGGCTCGCTGATGACGTAGGTCACAAGTTCCTCCGGACGGGGCGAATTCGCCTCGGCAGCATACCCGACGATCCCTGCACCGGAGCCGGGTTCTCAGTCGTCGAGCGCCCGCAGCGCCGCGTCGATGCGGGCGTCCATCGCACCGTCCGCGGCCACCGCTTCGACGGGCGCGTCGTCGGCCTCGTCGTCCGCCCTGCGCCGTCGCCACAGCACGACGAGGCCGGCCACGACGAGCGCGCCGCCGCCGACCGCGAGCATCGGCACGAGCCAGGCGACGAGGCCCATTCCCTCCGCGGGAGGCGCGGCGAGCACGGCCGGGCCGAAGTCGGCCACCAGGGCGTCCTTGACCTCCTGCTCCGTCCAGCCCGCCTGGCGCTTCTCCTCCACGAAGGCGCGGATGCGCTCGGCCGCGGGGCTGCTGGACATGTCGAGGCGGCTCTGGCAGGTCGGGCACATCAGCTCCGACTCGATGTCGGCCATCTCGAACCGCGGCTCGGCTGCCGCGGCACCGGCAGGCGCGATGAGCAGCGCGAGGAGCGCGAGCAGGAGCAGCGCGCGCGTCACCCGCGTGCCTCCGCCTCGGCGATCGCGTCGCGCAGGCCGTCCGCGGTGATCTCACCGGGGAACCACGCCACCGCGCGACCGCTCCGGTCCAGCACGAACGTCTCGGGGAACGCGCTCACGCCCCAGTCGCGCGCCACGCCGCCGCCCTGGTCGTAGACCAGTGGGTACGTGAGGCGGTACGTCGACGCGAACGCCCGGGCATCCGAGCGGAGGTCCTGCGTGTCGACGCCGATGAACGCGACGTCGTTGGGCTCGCCCTCCGTCCGCCAGAGCTCCTCCAGCAGAGGCGCCTCGTCCTTGCACGGGTCGCACCACGAGGCCCAGAAGTTGACCACGACGACGCGGCCGGCGTACTCCGACAGCGCGATCCGGCCGTCCCCGTCGAGGGTCTCGAGGTCGAACCCGGGCGCCATGGGCAACTCGCCAGCCGCGGCCTGCGCCGGGAAGGCGCGCGCGCCCGACGAGTTGACGACGGCGCGGCCGAGCACGAGGCCGAGGGCGACGAGGACCACGGCGAGGCCGATGAGGACGACGCGCTTCACTCCGCCTCAGCGTAGCCGCGCGGGGCTCAGTAGATCAGGACGGGGGTGCCGACGTCGATCTTGCTGTACAGCTGCTCGGCCGCGTGGATCAGCATGCGGATGCAGCCGTGCGACGCGTAGCCGCCGATCGAGCCGGAGTCGGGCGTGCCGTGGATGCCGATGTCCAGCCGGTCGAGGCCCATCCAACGCGTCCCGAGCGGGTTGTTCGGGCCCGGCGGCACCGGCTCCTCGTCCTTCGCCCAGTCGGACGCCGGCGGGTACCACCACGGATCGACCTGCTTGGTGACCAGCGTGAAGCGCCCGGACGGCGTCGGGTAGGCCGGGGCGCCGACGGCGATGCGGTAGGACCGCACCATCGCCGCCTTGCCCTTCTTGTTCGGGGCCCACAGGCGCAGGATGCGCTCGCCCTTCGAGACGGTGACCACGTAGCCGAGCTCCGCGAGCGTCGCCTGTTGGCCGACCTCGATCAGCGGGATGACCTCCTGCTGCGGGCGCAGGAGCGGCGCGTAGAAGGCGTTGATCACCTGCTTCTGGAGCAGCTTCTCGTCCGGCGCCCTACCCGGTTTGGCGACGGTGATGCGCGGCTTGCGCGCGACGACCCAGTGGGGTTCGGATCCCTGCGAGCCGGTGGCGCGGACGATGCGGCGGATCACCTGCTCGAGCCGGGCCTCGACGTAGGTGCCCTCGACGGGCGTGTTGCCGGCACCGGTGCGCGCCATGGCCTCGGCAACCGCGGCGTCGATCTGGAACTTGGCGCCCAGGCGGGCGTTGGTGATCGAGAAGGTCCTCTTGCCGACGCGGATCACGATCGGCTGGGCGAACGCGGCGTTGACGGTCGCCAGCGCGGTCGGCTGGTCCATCCCCGAGATGTCGACCCCGGCGACGGTCGAACCGGCGACGGCGATCGCAGGGGCCGGCGGCGGCGGAGGCGGCGCGGGCTCCGTGGTCGTCTCCTGCGCCGCGGACGTGCCGGCCAGGGCGAGCAGGGCGCCGATCGACGCGAGGGTGATGAGAGAGCGGGTCTTGCGCATCGAACGGACGTGTTCCACTGTACGCGAGGTTTTCCTGCTGTGGCCGCGGGGAATCCGTCAAGCGGGACACGTGTGCGCCGGCTTGCGTACCGTTCCGGGTATGGCCGGCGATCCCGATGCCGTCGATCGCGAGCTCGAGATCCAGCTGCAGACCGAGCTGGCGCTGGCGAAGGCGGAGCGCGAGGCGAACGCGGCCCGCGACCGCGCCCTCCGCTGGGCCCGGATCCGGTTCGTGCTGATCGTCCTCGTGCTGCTCGCCGTCGTCGCCGGCTTCGCGTACCTCTCGCTGCAGGCCCTGCGCGAGGCGTTCGGCGCGTAGCCGCTGCGCGGATCGGGGCGGCCGGCGGTATACGCTGCAGCGACATGGCCCGCCGAACGTCGTTGAAGCCCCAGTTGAACCAGATCCGCACGTGGGTCGCCGAGGGCGTCACCGACATCTGGATCGCGCATCAGCTGGACTCCACGCCGGCGCAGATCGCGACGTTCCGCCGTCAGCAGGGGCTGCTGCGCCCGGACGAGGCGCCCACGCCCACACGCGCACCGCGCACCCGGACGGCGGCGAAGCCGGCCGCCGCCGCGAAGGCGGCGAAGCCCGCAGCTGCTGACGACGACACGCCCGCGAAGAAGCCACGGCGCCGGCGGACGAAGGCCGCGGAACCGCCGGCCGAGGCAGCCGCCGTCGAGAGCGCGGAGCCGATCGCCGGCGAGGCCGAGGACGATGCCGACGCCACGGCGAAGCGACGCCGCCGGGGACGTCGGGGCGGTCGCGGCCGCGCGCGCCGCACGACGATCCCCGCCACGATCGAGCAGACGGCCGACGGCCTGGTGATCCGCGTCGACGCGGCCGTGCTCGAGCACGCCGCCTTCGCCGAGCACTGGAGCGAACGGTCCGAGGCCGTGGTCGCCATCACGGCCTCCGCGATCACCGTCGGACCGGCTCCGGCGGAGGACGCGACCGCAGACGCCGACGCCGGCGACGAGCCTGCCGCCGACGCGCCGCAGTCCTAGCGGTTGCCGACCGAGAACGGCGTCTCGCCGGGGAAGATGTAACCCCGCCGGCGCGCCTCGCGCACGAGCATCTCGCGCGTGCCGAGCGCGTCGAGCTCGGCGTGCGCATCGCGCAGCTCGTCCTGCGCCGTGATGTAGGCGCGGATCGGCTGCACGAACAGGACGCCGAGCAACACGACGATGCCCACGACGACCAGCCTCCGCATGCGGCCGGTTTCGCCGTCGGCACCGGTGCTCCTCCCGCGTACGCTGTGCGCGTGGTCGACCCCGGGGACATGGCGCTGCTCGAGGAGCAGCTCGGGCGCCCGCCGTACCCGCCCGCCCGCGTCGTCTGCCGCTGCGCGGCGGGACGCCCGGTGGTGGTCGAGCAACCGCCCGCCACGCCCGACGGCACGCCGTTCCCGACGGCGTTCTGGCTGTGCTGCCCGGGACTGATCCGCGCCGTGTCCACGCTCGAGGCGGAGGGCGGCGTGCGCGCCCTCGAGGACCGCATCGCGGAGGATGCCGAGCTGGCCGCGGCCTTCGACGAGGCGATGGCGCGCCATCGGGCGCTGCGGCCGGAGTTCGGCCTCGGCATCGGCGGCGTGCGCGCGGCGCGCGCGGTCAAGTGCCTGCACGCGCACGTCGCCTTCGCCCTCGGCGCACCGCCCTACCCGATCGGCGACGCCCTGCTCGTGGAGGCGGGCGGCATCCCCGCGCCGTGCTGCATGGAGGGCGCATGAGCCTCGACCCCAAGACCGAGGTCGCCGTCCAGGCGTGGTCCGAGGCGCCGCTCGCCGCCCGCCGCGCGCGGGCCCGCCGCCGCCCCCGCGGCCACCGCCGCGTCGAGCGCGCCGTCGCCGCGGTCCACGCCGAGCTGGTGCGCCCCGGCGGCCAGCACTACAGCCTCGACGACCTCGCCGCGGCATGGCGCGAGGCCGACCGCTGGGCTCCCGACGTCGCGATCGACGCCGCCAAGCCCGCCGCCCCGCCGAAGTCCACCCCGCTCCTCGTCGACCTGGCGTGCGCGCGGCTGCAGCGCTCGGCGCGGCGAGGGTGAGGCGGATGGTGAAAAGGGGTCAGACCCCTTTTCACCACGAGGCTGTGTCAGACAGCGACGGTCGGACGACGTCATGGTGAAAAGGGGTCAGACCCCTTTTCACCACCCGCCTCACGACGCCGCGGCCGTCGTCGCCTCGGTCGCCGGGTCGGCGGCCGGGGCGCCCCACTCGCCGCGCTTCCAGCGCTCGAGCTGCGCGGGGTCCTGCGCGTCGAGCCACCGCGCGAGCGTGATCATGGTCACGCAGGCGACTTCGGGCTGCGAGCAGGTATCGCGGACCGTGCGGTCGAGGGCGTTCATGTACGCGCCCTTGTTCCAGTTGGCGAAGTGCGAGCCCGTGATGAACGGCGCGCGCGTGCCCTGCTTGAGGCCGTTGATCGCCTTCATGTAGCTCTGGTAGGCCAGCTCCTCGAACTCGTCCGCCTGGGCCTGGCTCGTGGCCTTCCCGTGGTTGACGTAGAAGTTGTAGTCCATCGCCATCACCGGGTACTCGGAGCCGACGCGCTCGATGGAGGGGAGCGAGAAGTTCCACAGGCCCTGCTGCTTGTCCGGCCAGACGCCGTAGATACCCGGCTGGCTCGCGTCGTACTCGAAGCCGAGCTGCTTCATCGCCGCGTAGAGGTTCCGCTTGTTGCCGGCGAGGCAGGGCGTGCGGCCGCCGCGGATCTCGTCGGCCGTGTAGATCGGCGTCGGGAGGTCGATGCCGTTGACCTCGGATGGCTTCGTCATCAGCCGCTCGAACTGGTTCTCCTCGCTGATCCAGTCGTCGACGGTCCACGTCTCCGCCTGCTCGCAGAGGTGCGAGACGTAGTGGGAGCCGATCTCGTGGCCCTTCGCGCGCGCCTCGTTGAAGTCGTTGATGTTGTCGCGCAGGTTCTCCGCGGCGGACTTCGGCCCCGCCAGTTCGGCGTAGCCGCCGAGGTTCGAGAACCCGGCCGGCTCGTTCGGCGGCTGGTACTCCGCCTTGGCCCGCTCGGGCAACAGCATGTAGATGCCGCTGATGAAGAACGTGAAGCGCGCACCGCTCTCGTCCGCCACCTTCAGCCAGCGGTCGTACATCCGATAGTCGGCGGCGCCGTCGAACGACACGACGACGAACTGCGGCGGCCGCCCCTTGGCGAGGGCCGCGTCGATCGCCCGCTGGGCCTCCGGCGACGGCTCGGTGTCGGGGAGGATCTCCCCGCCCTCGTCCGGTACGACGGCAGCGCCCTGCGCGTCCGACCCGTCGTCCCCGCCGCCCGCGGCCTTGCCCCCTCCGCTGCCCTGACCCGCACCGCCGTCGTTCCCGGCCGATGCGACCGACCCACTGCCGCCGTCGCCCTTCGGCCACGCCATCGCGATGCCGACGACCGTCAGCGCGAACGCGACGACGAGGAGCAGCACGATGCGCCGCCGGCGCACGGCGGCGCGCTGGCGGTGCTTGCGATAGCGCGCAGGAGATGCGGGTCGCTGGCGAGTGCTCATGCGGAGTGGCGGCTACGAACCTGCCGTCTCACCGTACGGTGCGCCGCGCCGCAATCCTGCGGCGTCACCGCGAACCCGCGCAGAACTGTGACGACGCCCGCCGCGCCGCGCCTGGGCCCCTAGGCGGTCTGCGCGAACGCGTCACGGCCCGGGTAGACCGCGCGACCGCCGAGCAGCTCCTCGATGCGGAGCAGGCGGTTGTACTTGGCCACCCGATCCGAACGCGACGGCGCGCCGGTCTTGATCTGCCCGGTGTTCGCGGCAACGGCGAGATCGGCGATCGTCACGTCCTCCGTCTCGCCGGAGCGGTGGCTCATCACCGACCGCATGCCCGCCGAGGCCGCGACGCCGATCGCGTCGAGGGTCTCCGACAGCGTGCCGATCTGGTTGACCTTCACCAGCAGCGCGTTGCCCGCACCGCGCTCGATGCCCATCCGCAGGCGCTCTGGATTGGTGACGAACAGGTCGTCGCCGACGAGTTGGACGCGGTCGCCGAGCGTCGTCGTCAGCAGCGCCCAGCCGTCCCAGTCGTCCTCGCTGCAGCCGTCCTCGATCGACACGATCGGATAGCGGTCGGCGAGGTCGACCCAGAAGGCGACCATCGCCTCGCTGTCGAGATCACGGCCCTCGCCGGGCAGGCGGTACAGACCGGCGCCCTCGTCGTAGAGCTCGGTCATCGCGGGGTCGAGGGCGATCGCGATGTCGTCGCCAGGCCGGTATCCCGCGCGCTCGATCGCACCCATGATCAGGCGCAGCGCCTCCTCGTTGGACGACAGGTCCGGCGCCACGCCGCCCTCGTCGCCGACCGCCGTGGACAGCCCGCGCTTCTTCACCTCGGCGCGCAGCGCGTGGAACGTCTCGACGCCCATCTGCAGCCCGTGCGAGAACGACGTCGCCCCGACCGGCATGATCATGAACTCCTGCAGGTCGAGCGCGTTGTCGGCGTGCGCGCCGCCGTTGATCACGTTCATCATCGGCACCGGCAGGACATGCGCGTCCGAGCCGCCGACCTGCTCGAACAGCGGCACCCCGTTCGAGGCGGCCGCGGCGTGCGCCGCGGCCAGTGACGCGCCCAGGATCGCGTTCGCCCCGAGGCGGCCCTTGTTCGGCGTGCCGTCGAGGTCGATCAGCGCGGTGTCGATCGCGCGCTGATCGCCCGCCTCCATGCCCGCGAGGCGCGTGGCGATCTCGCCGTTCACGTGGGCGACGGCGGTCATCACGCCCTTGCCCATCCAGGCGTCGCCGCCGTCGCGGAGCTCGACCGCCTCCCACTGGCCCGTCGAGGCGCCGGACGGGACCGCCGCGGTGCCGCGGGCGCCGTCGTCGAGCACCACGTCGACCTCGACGGTCGGATTGCCCCGCGAGTCGAGGATCTGGCGTCCGTGGACGTGGCGGATGGTGCTCATCGTGCTCCTTGCGGGTCGTCTGCCTGGCGGGCCTTCGCGGCGCGATAGTACCGCTCCTGGTCGTCGAGCCCGAGGTCGGCGAAGGCGCGGCCGTCGGCCGCGGCGAGCGCCGCAGCGCCGTCCACGCGCGCCCGGAAGCGCGCGCTCGCGGCGCGCAGCGCCGTCTCCGGGTCGACGCGCAGGAGCCGCAGGACGTTGATGGCGGCGAACAGCACGTCCCCCGCCTCGTCGCGCACCGCCGGTGCGGGCTCCGGTCCGGTCGCGGGATGGGCGGCGACCGCCGCGGCGAGCTCGTCGACCTCCTCGCGCAGCGAGACGTCGGCGCCGGTCCAGTCCCCCCAGTCGAATCCGACCGCGGCCGCGCGCTTCTGGGCCTTCTGCGCCTGCAACATCGTCGGGAGCGACTCGGGGATGTCGTGGAAGATGCCCTCGCGCCCCTCCTGGTCGCGCTTCACGCCCTCCCACGTAAGCAGCACGGCGTCGGCGGTCTCGGCCGCGACGTCGCCGAACACGTGGGGATGGCGGCGGACGAGCTTGTCGGCGATGCCGCGGGCGACGTCCATCAGATCTCCCGCTCCCGCCTCCCGGGCCATCACCGCGAGGATGAACGACTGGAACAGCAGGTCGCCGAGCTCGTCGACGAGCTTGGCGTCGGGCGGGCCGGCGAGGGCCACGTCGGCGACCTCGTAGGCCTCCTCGATCGTGTGCGGGACGATCGTGGCGGGCGTCTGCTCGCGGTCCCACGGGCAATCGCGGCGCAGTCGCACGGTGATCGCCCACACGGCGGCGAGCTCCTGCGCGGCGGCACGGGCGGCAAGGTCCTCCGACGGCACCGACGGGGTGAGCGTCGCGTCCGCGCGGACCAGGCGCCACGCCGTCGCGTCGTCGGCGGCGATCAGCGGGGCGCCGTCGGCGTGCCGCACGCCGCGCCCGGCGAGGAACGCCGCGAGCGGTCCGTCGGCGCGGACGTCCGCGGCCTCCGCCGCGACGAGCTCCTCGAGGGCGACCGCCGGGACCGCGGCGGGGTCGCCCCCGCCCAGCGCCACGACGCGCCGCGCCACGCTACTCGGCGGTGGTGCCCGTGGTGGTCGCCTGCGGCGCCGGGAGCGCGTAGCCCTTGGCGAAGGCGGAGCGCGCGGCGAACTTCTTCTGCACGCCGTCGAACCACTTGGTCGCGGCCTCGTTCTTCTTGGTCTGCGTCAGCTCGTCGACGATCTGCTGCTTGACGTCGCTGAACGGCTGCGTCTTGGCCTCGGTGATATCGCTGAGCGCCTTGATGATGTGGCAGCCGAACTGCGACTTCACCGGCTCGGAGATGTCGCCCTTCGCCGCCAGCGCGAAGGCGCCCTTGCGGAAGTCCTCGTCCCAGTTCTGGTCGTCGGTGATGTCGTACTCGCCACCCGTGTCGACGGAGCCCGGATCGGCCGAGTACTTCTTGACGAGCGCCTTCCAGTCGCCGGGGTTCGCCTTGACCTCCGTCAGGACCTCCTCGGCCTTCTTGCAGTCGGCGTCGGTCGCCTGTCCCTTCGGCTTCTCGTCGATGAGGATGTGGGCCACCTTGCGGCCGCGCGCGGTCGTGAACTTGGACTCCTTGTCCTTGTCGTACTGCTTCTGCGCCTCCTCGTCCGTCACCTTGACGTCCTTCGTGATGGCGTCGTAGAGGCTCTGGGCCTGCTGGCGCAGGACGAACTGCGCCTTCAGCTGCTCCTCGGTGAGGCCCTGATCCTTCAGGTACTTGGCGTACTGCTTCGGCTTGTCCTGGCAGCACTGCTGCTTGAAGGCGGCGACGTCGGCGTCGACCTGGCTCTGGTCGATCTTGACGCCGCGGGACTCGGCCTCCTGCTTGATCTCGGCGTTCTGCACGAGGCTCTGGAGGACCTGCTCCTTGAGCGTCTTCTCCTCGGCGGAGCCCTTCTTCGGCGGCTGCTGCCCGTTGGCCTCGCCCTGCTTGACCGCGGACGCGTAGAGCGCGTCGAAGTCCTCCTGCGTGATCGTCTCGTCGCCGACGACCGCGACGGCGCCCGTCGGGACGGTCGGCTTCTCGACCTTCTCCTCGCCGCCGCCGTCGGATCCGCCGCAGGCGCCCAAGACGACGCCGAGGGCGAGCAGCAGGACGATGGTCGGGATCAGCTTGCGCATCAAGGAGGCTCCGAGGTGATGTGGCGGTGCGTCCGCTCGGCCGATTCACGCCCTTGCGGGCGAAGCCGAACGCGTTTCGATCATAGCATCGGCCAAATCCCTTGCCCGGCCGATCGGTGATGCGGCACCCGCCACCGGCAGGGCGATGTCGTCCTTGGTGGCGACCGCACGCAGATCCTCGAAGGCCGCCCGCAGCGCGCGGATCTCGTCGAGCCCGAGGCGGGCGCCGGTCACCCGCACGACGTCGCGGCGGACCTGGATCGCGACGTTCCCGAGCGGCGCGGCGGCGATCCGCAGCTCCTGCATGCCCACCAGCGTGGCGACCGGCTCCGGCACGGGGCCGAAGCGATCCTGCAGCTCCGCCTCGAGGTCGCGCAGCTGGTCGAGGTCGGTCGCGAGCGCGATGCGGCGGTGCACGTCCATCTTGACGGCCTCGAGGCCCACGTAGTCGGCCGGCACGTAGGCGTCGAGCTGGACGTCGATGCGCGGACCCGCCGCGAGGGTCTCCGGCGCCACGCCCTGCAGCTCGGCGACGGCCTCGGCGAGCAGATCGCAGTAGAGCTCGAAGCCGACCGCGGCGACATGGCCCGACTGCTCATCGCCGAGCAGGTTGCCGGCCCCGCGCAGCTCGAGGTCGCGCATCGCGACGCGGAACCCCGAGCCGAGTTCCGTGTAGTCGGCGAGCGCCGCGAGGCGGGCGCGGGCCTCCTCCGTCAGCTCGCCGGCGTCCGGGTACAGGAGGTAGGCGTGGGCCGTCACGTCCGAGCGGCCGACGCGCCCGCGGATCTGGTACAGCTGCGACAGGCCGAGCAGATCGGCCCGCTCGACGACCAGCGTATTCGCCGTGGGGATGTCGAGGCCGGACTCGATGATCGTGGTCGCCACGAGGACGTCGGCGTCGCCGCGCAGGAAGGCGGCCATCACGTCCTCGAGCTGGCGCTCCGTCATCTGCCCGTGGCCGATCGCGAAGCGCAGCTCCGGGCACAGCTGCCGGAGGCGATCGGCGGCCTCGTCGATCGTCTCGACGCGGTTGTGGAGGTAGAACGCCTGTCCGCCGCGCTCGACCTCGCGGCGCAGTGCGCCGGCGATCTGATCCTCGTCGTACTCCCCGACGTGCGTGTGGATCGGGCGACGGCCGCGCGGCGGCGTGGCGATGACGGAGATGTCGCGCAGGCCGGCGAGGGACATGTGCAGCGTGCGCGGGATCGGCGTCGCCGACAGCGCGAGCACGTCGACCTCCGTGCGCATCTGGCGCAGGAGCTCCTTCTGCGCCACCCCGAAGCGCTGCTCCTCGTCCACGATGACCAGCCCGAGGTCCGCCGGGACCACGTCGCGCGACAGCACGCGGTGCGTGCCGATCAGCAGGTCGACCTCGCCGGCGCGGAACGCCTCGACGGCTGCCCTCGCGTCCTTCGCGGTGCGCATGCGGGAGACGACCTCGATGCGGATCGGCAGGTCCAGGAGACGGCTGCGGAAGGTCGCGCCGTGCTGCTGCGCGAGGATCGTCGTCGGCGCGAGCATCAGGACCTGCTGCCCCGATTCCGCGACGCGGACGGCAGCGCGCAGCGCGACCTCCGTCTTGCCGAAGCCGACGTCGCCGCAGATCAGGCGGTCCATCGGACGGTCGGCGGACAGGTCGTCCATGACCTCCTCGATCGCGCGGGCCTGGTCGTCCGTCTCGCTGTACGGGAAGCCGTCCTCGACGCGCGCGAGGAGCTCACCCCGCTCGGCGTGCGCCACACCGGGCACGGCCTGGCGCTGGGCGTACAGCGCGAGCAGCTCGCCCGCCATCTCGCGGACGGCCACGCGCGCCCGCGCCTTCATCTGGAGCCACGATTTGCCGCCGAGCTTCGACAGCTGCGGCTCACGGCCGTCGGCGCCGACGTAGCGCGTCAGCTTCGAGATCTGCTCGTGCGGCAGGTACAGCCGGTCCTCGCCGCGGAAGGCGAGGTCGAGGTAGTCGCGCGTGACGCCGCCGACCGTCCGGGTCTCGAACCGCTCGAAGCGGCCGATGCCGTGATCCTCGTGGACCACCACGTCGCCCGGCCGCAGGTCGCCGAACGAGGCGATGGCGCGGCCGCCGCGCAGCGGCTGCTGGCGACGGGTGCGGAAGAGCTGCTGGCCGACGAGCACGGCGATGCGGGCGGTCGGCGCGACGAGGCCGCGGCGCAGGGGTGCGACGACGGCGTAGACGCCGGCCTCGTCGGGCAGCGCCTCGCCCTCCGCGATCCAGCGGACGTCGCTGCGGACGAGCTGGCGCACGGCGCGGTCCGCATCGGACAGGTGCGCGAAGGCGAGCACAACCCGCAGGTCGCGCCGCTCGAGCCCGGCGAGGGCGCGCTCGATCTCCGCCAGGCCGCGCGCCGCGAGCGCCGGCGGATGCCCCTCGAAGGCGACGGGCTGGCCCGCGGGCAGGAGGTCGAGCCGGTGCGCGCCGTCCACGAGCTCGGCAAGCGCCTCGGGCGACAGGTACGCGCGGCGGGACCCGGACGGTATCTCGTCGAGGCGCTCGCGTCCCTCGGCGAGGACCTGCGGCGCGTCCCAGACGACGAGCGCGCCCGCGTGCAGCAGCTCGGGAGCCAGCGGCACGAGGCCCTCCGGGATGCGCGGGCCCTCGTCGCCGAGCGCCTCCGGGTGATCGCCGGCGTCGCCGTCGGCGGCGGGTTGGAAGGTGACGCCGTCGACGTCGCCGAGCGATCGCTGCGTGAGCGTCGAGAAGGCCGACACGCGCTCGACCTCGTCGCCGAACAGCTCGATGCGGACCGGCTCGCGACCGGTCGTCGGGAAGACGTCGACCACGTCGCCGCGCACCGACACCTGGCCGCGCTCGTCGGCCGCGCCCTCGACGCGCTCGTAGCCGATCGCCACGAGGCGATGCACGAGGTCATCGCGGTCGATCGCGTCGCCGCGACGCACCGCGACGGCGACGGGCCGGTCGGCGCGGCCCGGGATCCGCTCGACCAGCGCCTCCACGGAGACCGCGACGATCCCGCCCTCCTCGAGCACGGCCAGCGCGCGGGCGCGCTCGCCGACGAGGTGCGGCGCCGGGGCGAGGCCCGAGCCCCAGTCGACGCCGCGGTGCGGCAGGTAGGCGACCGGGGTCCCCGGCGCGAACGCGGCGACCGCGTCGGCCAGCTCCCGTGCCCGGTCGTCGTCGGCGACGACGATCGAGAGCGCCGCGCGCTCCGCCGCGCGGCGCTCGCGGTGGAGCCCGGCCAGGACGAGCGGGACGACGGCCTCTGCGCAGCGCACGGCGATCGGCGCCGACGAGCCGATCCGGGTGGCGACCTCCGCCACGCCGTCGCTGCCGGCGAACGCATCGGTGACGGGGCCGAGCCCCGCGACGGCCGGCGGCGGCGCGGGGCCGGTATCCTCGTCGTCGTCGTCCACGGCCGTCGAACGATACGGCCGGGGACCCGCACACGGAGGCACCGCATGGCACGCACGACGGACGAGCTGATCGAGGAGCTGACGGCGTTCCTCCGGATCCCGTCGATCTCCTCCGGCGACGGAACGCCGGACGACCTCCGGCGCGCGGCCGATTGGATCGCCGCGCGCATCGTCGCCGCCGGCGGCACGGCGGACATCCTCCCCACCGCCGCGAACCCGCTTGTCGTGGGCGACCTGCCGTGCGGGCGCGACGGCGCGCCGCGCGTGCTCCTCTACGGCCACTACGACGTGCAGACGGTCGCCCCGCTCGGGGACTGGACGACGCCGCCGTTCGAGCCGACCATCCGGGACGGCGCCCTCTACGCCCGCGGCGCGAGCGACGACAAGGGCAACTTCCACGCGCTGTTCGCCGGTGCCGCCGAGCTCGCGGCGGCGGGCGCGCTGCCGGTCGACCTGACGATCGTCCTCGACGGCGAGGAGGAGATCGGCGGTCACTCCGTGATCGACTGGATCCAGGAGCAGCCACGCGGGCGCTTCGCGGCCGCGCTCGTCTTCGACGCGGGCTTCGTGGAGCCCGGCCGCCCCGCGATCGAGATCGGCGTGCGCGGCGTCATCACCGGCACCGTCACGGTCCGCACCGGTGCGCGTGACGCCCACTCCGGCCTGTACGGCGGTGCTGCCCTCAACGCGGCGCACGTGCTGAGCCGGCTGATCGCCGACCTCGAGCCGGGCCCCGACGGCCGCCTGCACCCCGCGCTGATGGAGGGCGTCGCGCCGCCGTCGCCCGAGGAGGAGGCGACCTGGGCGACGCTCCCGGACCCGGCGAGCGAGCTGGCGATCGCCGGCATCGCGCCGAAGGGACCCGACGCGCTCGCCGACTACTACCTGCGCACCACGGCGCTCCCGACCTTCGACGTCAACGCGATCACCTGCCGCGACGCGGGCGCGAACCGCACGATCGTGCCGAGCGAGGCGACCGCCGCGATCTCGTTCCGGCTCGTCGGCGGACAGGACGCCGGCGCGTTCTGGGAGGCGGTGCAGGCGCTCCTGGGCGAGCGAGCGCCCGCGGGCGCCGAGCTGACGTTCGCGCTGCGCGGGCGCTCCGACGGCGCCGCCTTCGACCCGTCGCTGCCGGCCATCCGCCTCGCGCACGCCGCGGTCGAGGAGGCGACGGGCATGCCGTGCGCGGTCACCCGCTCCGGCGGCGCCATCCCGCTCGTCACCGCGCTGGCCGGCATCGGCGTGCCGACGGTGCTGACCGGCTGCGCATTGCCCAACGACCGCATCCACGCCCCGGACGAGCACCTCCGCGTGGACCAGTACGCGCTCGGCGTCGCGATGGCGAAGGGGATCCTGACGGCGTTCGGCGGGCTACCGGCTACGGCGCAGGGGTGACGATCACCGTCATGCCCACGCCCTCCATCAGCTGCACGGTGACGTCGTGGCCGGCGATGCGGGACGTCTCGCTGCGCAGGCCGGACTGGTCGAGCGACAGCCCCTCCTCCGCGCCGGCGTCGCGCAACGTCGCGACGTACGCGTCGAAGGCGGCCTCATCCGCCTGCGGGTAGTTCAGCATCCAGCCCTCCGAGCCGTCGGACGTGCCCGCCGTCGACATCGATGGCGCGCCCTCCGGGACCGGCACGCCCTCCGGCCACGACTCGGGGATGTCCACCTCGCCGCCCTGATCGACGGCCACCGATGCGCCATCGCCGACGACCTCGATGTCCTGCCCGCCGTCGCCGACGTTCACCTCCGCCACGTCGTTCCCACCGCCGCACGCGGCGAGCGCGAGGGCGACTGCGAACGCGAGACAGGCGATCCGGAGAGAGCGCATGCGGCGAGCGTAGGCGCCGCCGCCGAAGCCGTCAACGGCCTGACAGGCCGAGGGCATCGGGCAGATCGCCGATGCCCGGGACATCGAGCGTGGCCCCGGGCCACGGCGACGGGAAGGACGCGCCCTTGCCGGTGCGGATGACGCACGTCGACATGCCGATGCGCGCGGCCGTCGCGAGGTCGGCCACGGGGTCGTCGCCGACCATCATCGCGTCCTCCGCGCGTACCCCGAGGACGCGCAGAGCGGCGCGGTAGGCGCCGGGGGCGGGCTTGCCGATCACCGTGGCGCGGCGGCCGGACGAGTACTCCAGCCCGCGCACGAAGCAGCCGGCGTCGAGGCCGGGCCCGGCCGCCGTCGGCCACCAGCGGTTGCGCTGCATCGCGACGAACGGCGCGCCGTCCATCAGCGCGCGGAACGCCTCCTGCAGGCGCGAGTAGGTGATCGTGTCGTCGGGCCCGCCGAGGCAGACGACGTCGGCCTCCGCCGCGGTCTCCACGACGCGCAGACCGCCCGACTCCTCCGCCTCGGCGTACGCACCCGCCTCGGCCAAGAGGAGCACCCGCCCCTCGGGGTACCGCCGCTGCAGGTGCGCGATCGTCGCCCACGCGGCGGTGACGATCCGCTCCGCCGGATACGGCATCCCCATGGCGGCCAGCCGCTCCGCGATCGACGAGCGCGTCTTCGACGTCGTGTTGGTCAGGATCGCGTGCGGCATGCCGGCGCGATCGAGCGCCGCGATCGCCTCGACCGCACCCGGCAGCGGCTCGTACCCGACGTGGAGCACGCCCTCCAGGTCGAGCACGATGCCCCGCGGGTGCGCCATGCACTCAGCGTAGTCACCGTTCGGACGCCCGAAGAGCCACGTCGCCCGCACCGACCCGCACGCCGGCCGCCCCGCTGCGCGATTCGTGTCGCTGGCGCGCATCCCGGCGCACGCAGATCCGGGAAATCGCCGGGATCGGTTCCACCCCGTGGACCGACAGGCGGGCATTTCGGGGGAGCACGCAGCAGCAACCGCCCGATCGCCCCGCTCTCGGGCTGCTCCGTGCTCCGCGCGGAAGCCCGCTGACACCTGCGGCGTGCAGCACGCACGCTGTGAACACGGAGCAGCGAACCCGATCGCTTCGCTCTCGAGCTGCTCCGTGCTCGGCGCGGAAGCCCGCTGACGCCTGCGGCGTGCAGCCCGCACGCTGTGAACACGGAGCAGCGAACCCGATCGCTTCGCTCTCGGGCTGCTCCGTGCTCGGCGCGGAAGCCCGCTGACGCCTGCGGCGTGCAGCCCGCACGCTTTCCGGGCCGAAGATGTCCGCCCAGCGCACCGTGGCGACCAAGGAGCGCGTCGGGCGCGACGCCCGCGTCAGCGCACGACGTAGGCGTCGGGCTGGCGGGCCGTCAGCACCGGGATGCGCGTGCGCATGTCGACGACCTTCGCGTGGTCGATCGGCGCAAGGCAGATGCCCTCGCCGTCGCCGGCGTTGGCGATCACGATGCCCCACGGGTCGACGATCATCGACCGCGCGTAGCGGGCGCTGCCGTCCCAGAAGCCGTGCTGGTTGGCGGCGATCACGTAGGCGCCGTTCTCGATCGCGCGGGCGCGCAGGAGCACCTCCCAGTGATCGCGCCCGGTCGCCATGGTGAAGCCGGCCGGCACCATGAAGGCCTCGGCGCCGGCCAGGGCGAGTGCGCGGTACTGCTCGGGGAAGCGCAGGTCGTAGCAGATGGTCAGCCCCATCGACCAGCCGGCGACATCGGCCAGCACGAGGCGGTCGCCGGGCCGGTTCGCGGCCGACTCACGCGCGGCGGCACCTTCCACGTCGATGTCGAACATGTGGATCTTGCGGTACGTCGCGACCCGGTTGCCGTCGGGATCGAAGACGAGCGTCGTGTTGCTCGCGCGGACGCCGGGCTCGGTGTCCTCGCCGATCGAACCGCCGTGCAGCCAGACCCCGTGCTGACGGGCCCAGCCCGCCATCGCCCGCGCCGTCTCGCCGTCCAGCGACTCCGCCGCGGCGATCATCACGGGATCGGGCCCGGTGCCGTTCCAGCGCTCCGGCAGCGAGACGACCTGCGCACCGCGTGCCGCCGCCTGCGCCACGAGCCGCTCGGCGACCGCGATGTTGTCGACGACCGGCCGGTCGGCGTGCATCTGCACGCACGCGACGACCGTCTGGGTCACGCCGCTTGCCCGGAGCCGAGCAGACCGCCGAGGTCGAAGCCGTCGCCGAGGTCGCCGAGGTCGCCCAGCCCGCCGAGCTGGTCGCCGAGGAGCGACGCCAGGAGATCGGTGATCGGCTTCGCCCCGGCCGGCGCGGTGACCGTCACGGCCTCCGCGGGGACGACGGTCAGGTCCGCGATGATGCGGGTGGAGGCGTCCTCGCCCGTGTCGATCTGCACCCGCCGGATCACGTCGTCATCGCGGGAGACCCAGACGCTGACCTCCGCCTGCCCGAGGTCCTGGGGATCGAGCGAGAACGGGAGGCTCTCCAGGGCGCCGTTGAGCGCCTCCGTCAGGTCGGCGCCCGGATCGAGCGTGCCGGTGATGCGATCGCACTGGACGCCCTCGACGTCCTCGACGGCGACGGCCTTGGGGTCGCGAATGCGCTGCGCCAGGTCGCCGACCGCGCCGGACAGGCCGCCGAAGTCGACGCCGAGCGGCTGGCCGAGCGCGTACCACTCCTCGCCGACCTGCAGCCACGCGTCGTCCGCGTTGGCGCGGAACGCGACGTTGAGGTTCGCGGGGCCGGCGGTGATCTTGGCGTCGCCGGTGACCCCGGTGGCGGCGTCACCCTCCGTCGAGGCC
>JAUMCA010000072.1:0-2369 GCA_032119475.1 Thermoleophilia bacterium
GCCGAGCAGGTCGAAGACCGACACGTTGTGCGTCACGGACGGCCCGACGGCGGCGACGGTGGCCTCGTTGGCGAGGTCGAGGACGCCCGCCCCGTCGACGGTGAACACGATCAGGTCGCGCGCCTCATACAGCGCGCGCTGCACCTGTTGCGTCTGCTCGAGTGCGGCGGCCGTCTTGGCGCTCTCGAGCGCGAGCACCTCGCGCCCGACGATCTCCCCGATGAACGCGGTGATCGGGCGCAGGCCGTCGACGAAGCCCTGGTCGAAGCCGCCCGGGCGGTTGGCGAGCCCGAGCATGCCGACCATGCCGGAGCGGTCGGTCAGCGGGACGCCCACGTACGCGTCGAGCGGCGGGTGGCCTTCGGGCAGGCCGCCGGACCGCGGATCGTGCGCCGGGTCGTTGGCGATGACGATCGTGCCGTCGCTGACCGTGACCCCGAACAGCGACCGGGGGTTGTCGAACGTCAGGCCCTCCGCGGCGTACGTGTCGTAGACCTCGCGCGACCAATCGTTCCAGGCGATGTTGGTGATGCCGAGCGTGATCAGCACCTGGCGGTCGTCGAGGCGGGCGATGCGTCCGATGAACCCGAACTGGCAGCCGGTCAGCGCGATCACGCGGTCGAGGGCGAAGTCCCACCAGGCGCGCGTCAGGCCCTCGTAGATGTAGCGCTCCTGGAGCTCCACGAGCGTGCGCAGCATCGCGTCGTCCGCGGGCATGCTCGTCACGTGCGTGTCGTCGGCGTAGAGGCTCATGCCGGCTGCCAGTCGACGTGGGGACGGCTGCCCTTGCGGAACAGCGCGAGGGCGAGTTCGGCGAGTCGCTGGGGATCGCCGTCGCCGAAGGAGACCCGCACCATCTCCCGCCCGTCCGGCATCGCCTCGACGGCGCGGACCTCCGCGCCGAGGTCGACGCCGTCGATGCGGACCTGGACGGTCGATCCGGGCACGGCGCTGGCGGCGGGTGCCTCGAACCGCGCCCCGGTGAGCGACACGTCGTGCAGGTGCACGGCGGCGCCGTCGAGCAGTGCGTGGCCCGTGACGGCGAAGCGGACGGAGGCCCGCCGCTCGCCGGCGTAGCGCTCGGCGGTGATGCGGCGGATCGCGGCGATCAGGAGCGCCGCGTTGAGCACCCCCCAGACGGCCGCGCTGGCGGCCATCATCGGCTGGTCGTACGCGATCGGCCCGCCGACCACGAGCGAGGCGGCGCCGACGATCAGCCCGAGCGCGATCAGCCCGAGCAGGACGACCAGCACGCGCGGCGCGTCGACGTGGATGCGCTCGGTCCGCTTGCCCTTGTGGGTGACGGTGAAGCGCGGCGTGCCCTTGATGAACAGCGTCGTCGTGACGGCGAGCATGGCCGGCAGGCGGATGACCTCGAACAGCGAGGTGCGGATCACCGGACCGCGCCCGCGCCCGAGCAGGGCGATCGCGAGGCGCTGCAGGAGGAACGAGACGGCGAACAGCACCACGAACGGCAGGACGGGCCCCGCGACCGGCGACAGCCCGGTCAGCAGCACCGCCGGGCTGAGCACCAGGAGGACGAGCGCGCGCCAGCCGTCGAACCACCCGAGCACCGTGCTCCAGTAGCCGAGCCGCTGGCCCAGCGAGAGACGACGATCGAAGAGCGGGTTGTCGCTGCTGCGGAGGAGCTGCATGGTGCCCGTCCCCCAGCGTACGCGCTGTGCGAGGTATTGCTCGGCGTCGTCGGCCGCGAGGCCGCGGGCGAGCACCTCGTTGTGGTACACGACCCGCCAGTCGCGCTGCTGGAGGCGCACCGACGTGTGGATGTCCTCGGTCACGGTGCCCGTCGCGACGCCGCCGACGTCGCGCAGGGCGTTGAGGCGGATGATCGCGTTCGTGCCGCACCAGAAGACCGCGCCGGCGGCGTTCCGGCCGGGGCCGATCACGCGGTAGAAGACGTCCTGGTCGGCGAACTCGACGTCGCCCGCGTCACCCGCCACGTGCTCGAACGACTCCATGTTGTAGAAGTCCTGCGGCGTCTGCACGAGCGCGATCGCGGGATCGTCGAAGTAGCCGATCGTGCGGTGGATGAACTCGGCGTGGACCACGTGGTCGGCGTCGAAGACGGCGATCAGGTCCGCGTCGATCTCGGGCAGCGCGGCGTTGATGTTGCCGGCTTTGGCGTCCGCGTTGCCGGGCCGGGTCCGGTAGCGGCAGCCGAGCTCGTCGCAGAGGTCGCGCACCCAGTCGCGGTCGCCGTCGTCGAGCACCCACACCTCGCGCGCCAACGGCAGGGCGCGGGCCGCGGCGACGGTCGGCAGCAGGACCTCGCGCGGCTCCGAGTACGTCGGGATCACGACGTCGACCGTGCGGTCGGTCGTCTCGCGCCGCGCAGGGCGGGGCAGCCG
>JAUMCA010000073.1:0-12214 GCA_032119475.1 Thermoleophilia bacterium
CGAGCGCGAGCGTGCGCTCCGAGTAGGGCTCGCCGCCCTGGATCGACTCGGCGAGGCCGGGGCAGGCGACCTGCACGACCTCCACGCCGGCGTCGAGGTCGTGGATCGCCTCGACGTAGCGCCCGCTCGAGACGGTCGCCTCGGTGGCCAGGACGCCCACCTTGCGGCTACGGGTGGCCTGTACCGCCGCACGCGCCTCGGGGGTGATCACGCCGAGCACCGGCACGGGGCACTCGCGCTGGAGCGTCGGCAGGGCCGCCGCCGTCGCGGAGTTGCAGGCCACGACGATGATCTTCGCGCCGCGCTCCACGAGGATGCCGGCGAGCTCCCGTGCGTACGCCGTCAGCTCCTCACGCGAGCGCGGGCCGTACGGGAAGCGGCCGGTGTCGCCGAGGTAGACCACGTCCTCCTGCGGCAGCCGCACGAGCGTGGCGTGCAGCACCGTCAACCCGCCCACGCCGGAGTCGAACATCCCGATGGGGGCGTCAGCGCGCACGACTACAGGGTACGCGGGCGTCCGAACGGAGGGGCCCGGCGGATTGCGCACCCGGGCCCCCGGCGCAAGACTGCACCGCATGACCGGAGATCACCCGCGCGACCTCGTCGGCTACGGCCAGCATCCGCCCCACGCGAACTGGCCGAACGACGCGCGCGTCGCGATCAGCCTCGTCGTCAACTACGAGGAGGGCTCGGAGCGCACGGTCCTCAACGGCGACGGCGAGAGCGAGTACTACCTCACCGAGTTGCCGGCCACGCCGAGACCGAGCCGCAACCTCGTCGTCGAGTCGCTCTACGAGTACGGCAGCCGCGTCGGCGTCTGGCGCCTGCTCGACGCGTTCGACGAGGCGGGCCTGCCGCTGACGATGTTCGCCTGCGGCCAGACCGCCGAGCTCGTCCCGGATCCGATTCGGGCCGCCGCGGCCGCGGGCCACGAGATCTGCAGCCACGGCTACCGCTGGTTCGACTACGAGGACATGCCGTACGAGCAGGAGGTCGACCACCTCCACCGCACCATCCGCGCCCTCGAGGCCGCGGGCGGCCGCCGCCCCGTGGGCTGGTACACGGGCCGCATGTCCATGCAGACGCGGCGGATCGTGGTCGAGGAGGGCGGCTTCCTCTACGACTCCGACTCGTATGCCGACGAGCTCCCGTACTGGACCGAGGTCGCCGGGAAGCAGCACCTCGTCGTCCCGTACACGCTCGACGCGAACGACGCCCACTTCGTCTCGCAGAACGGGTTCCGCACGGCGGCGGAGTTCGCGGAGTACCTGATCGACACGTTCGAGACCCTCTACCGCGAGGGCGCGACGACGCCGCGCCTGATGAACGTCGGGCTGCACTGCCGCGTCGTCGGCCGACCCGGCCGCATCGACGGCGTCCGGCGCTTCCTCGCGCACATCGCCGGCCGCGACGACGTCTGGGTGACGACGCGCGAGCAGGTCGCCCGCCACTGGATCGAGCACCACCCGCCGCGGTGAGCGCCGTCGTCCGCGTCGGCACCTGCGCCTGGGTCGAGAAGGGGCTGATCGCGGACTGGTACCCGCCCACCGCCACCACGCCGGAGGCGCGGCTGCGGTTCTACGCGGAGCACTTCGACACGGTCGAGGTCGACAGCTCGTACTACGCGATCCCCGCCGAGCGCGTGGTGGCCAACTGGGCCGCCCGCACCCCGCCCCGCTTCGTCTTCCACATCAAGGCGTTCGGGCTGATGACGGGCCACGCGGTCAAGCCCGAGCAGCTGCCGGCCGACCTGCGCCCGCTGGTCCGCGAGGTGACCGCCCGCGGCCACGTCGTCCCCGACGCCGCGCTCACCGACCGCGTCTTCGCGCGCTTCCAACGCACGCTCGAGCCGCTGCGCCAGGCCGGCAAGCTCGGCGGGATCCTGTTCCAGCTGCCGCCCTCCGCCCTGCCGGGGCGCGAGGCGTGGGACCGCATCGACCACGCGCACGCGCACCTGCCGGGCGACGAGCTGCTCGTCGAGTTCCGCCGTCGCGACTGGCTCGACCCGGACCTCCGGGACGAGACCCTGGACGGACTGCGCGAGCGCGGCCTCGCCTACGTGGCGGTCGACGCGCCGCAGGTGCGCTCCGACAACGTCGTCGACACGGTCATCGCCACCACGTCGGCCACCGGCTACGTCCGCTTCCACGGCCGCAACGCCGCGACGTGGAACGCACGCGGCGCCGGCGCCAGCGCCCGCTTCGACCACCTCTACGCCGACGACGAACTGGCAGAGTGGGTGGAGCCGCTGCGGACGATGGCCGCGGCGACGAGCCGTCTCTACGCGATGTTCAACACCAACGCCGACACCCAGGGTCCCGACAACGCGGGCCGGCTGCGCCAGCTGCTCGAGCAGGCCGGCGTGCCCGTGGCACCTCCGCTCGGCCCGGCGCAGGGCGAGCTCTTCTGATGCGCGGCGCGGCGCTCGCGCTGGCCCTCGCCGCCGTCCTGCTCGCCGGCTGCGGCGGCAGCGGCGTGGAGGGCACCACCACGGTCGTCGCGCCGACCGTGGTCGAGACGGCCACGGTGGCCGTCCCCGAGGAGGCGGCCGCGGAGGTCTTCCTGCCGGACGGACCCTCACGCGCGACCGTCGTGATGCTGCACGGCTGGAACGACCTGCGCTCGACCGCCTACCGGCCGTGGATCGACCACCTGCTCGCGCAGGACGTCGCCGTCGTCTTCCCCGCGTACCAGGACGGACTCCTGTCCCTGCCGGCCAGCATGCTGGCGGGCACCGAGGAGGGCGTGCGCGAGGGCCTCGCCACGGCGGCGCGCGGCGGGGCCGAGGGACCGGTGATCGCGATGGGCTACTCGCTCGGGGGTGGGCTCGCGGTGGTCTACGCGGCGATGGCGCGCGACTGGGGCGTCGCGCAACCCGCGGCCGTCTACGCCGTCTTCCCCGCCGATCCGCCGGGCCGTCCGTCACCCCTGCCCCCCGTCCCGGCCGACACCTCGGTCGAGCTGGTCGTCGGCGACCGCGACACCGTCGTCGGCCGTGGCGGCGCAGACGCGCTCGCGGAGGCGATCCGCCCGCACCCGGTGACGCTCCGGGTGCTGGTCTCGACCGACGACGCGGCCTTCGACCACTTCGCCCCCAAGGCGTCGGACGCCGCGGCGCAGGAGGCGTTCTGGGCGCCGCTCGACGCGATCGTCGACGACGTCGCCGCGCGCTAGCTACCGGCCGTACGCTGTGACGGCACGAAACGCCGGACGAACCGACACGAGGAACGCCATGCCGCTGCCCGCCGACACCGACCCGAAGCTCCAGGAGTACGCCCACCCCGAGCGGCTCGTCACGACGGACTGGCTCGCCGAGCACCTCGGCGACCCCGATCTCGTCGTCGTCGAGTCGAACGAGGACGTCCTGCTCTACCGCACCGGTCACATCCCGGGCGCGCACCACGTCGACTGGCACCTCGATCTGAACGACACCGTCATGCGCGACTACGTCTCGCCCGAGGGCTTCGCGGCGCTGTGCTCCGCGCGTGGCATCCGCCGCGATTCGACGGTGGTCGTCTACGGCGACAACTTCAACTGGTGGGCCGCGTACGCCCTGTGGGTGTTCAGCCTGTTCGGCCATCCGGATGTCCGCCTGCTCGACGGCGGCCGTGCCAAGTGGATCGCCGAGGGCCGCGAGATGACGACGGATGCCGTGACCGCCGCGCCAAGCGATTACCCGGTCGTGGAGCGCGACGACGAGACGATCCGCGCCTTCAAGGAGGACGTCCTCGCGCACATCGGCAACGGCCCGCTCGTGGACGTGCGCTCGCCGCAGGAGTTCTCCGGCGAGCTCCTCCACATGCCGGACTACCCGCAGGAGGGCGTCCAGCGCGGCGGCCACGTGCCGACCGCCCGCAGCGTCCCCTGGAAGCGCGCCGCGAACGACGACGGCTCCTTCAAGAGCGCCGACGACCTGAAGGCGATCTACGCCGACGAGCAGGGCCTCCGCGAGGGGGACGACGTGATCACGTACTGCCGCATCGGCGAGCGCTCGAGCCACACGTGGTTCGTGCTCACCCACCTGCTCGGGTTCGACCACGTCCGCAACTACGACGGCTCGTGGGTCGAGTGGGGCAACGCGGTGCGCGTGCCGATCGAGAAGCCGGAGACGGCGTAGCGGTGGCGGGCGCGCTCCCCCCGCGCCTCAACGCGATCGTCGAGGAGTTCGCCGACGTCGACCGGACCGAGCGCCTCGACCTGCTCCTGGAGTACGCCAACGGGCTGCCGGACCTGCCGGAGCGCATGCAGGGCCAGGAGCTCGAGCGCGTCCACGAGTGCCAGACGCCGCTGTTCGTCCAGGCGGAGGTCGAGGACGGCGACGTCGTGCGCCTGTACTTCCAGGCGCCGGATGAGGCGCCCACGTCGAAGGGCTTCGCCGGCATCCTCCACGCCGGACTCGACGGCGCCACCGTCGACGAGGTGCTCGGCACCCCGTCCGAGTTCGCCAGCGGCATGGGCCTCGCGGACGTCGTCTCGCCGCTGCGGATGCGGAGCGTGGGCGCGATCCTGGCTCGCATCAAGCGCCAGCTGGTCGACCGCGCGGCCTAGCCGACGTTCGATCGCGCCGCACGACCCCCGGCCGCTAGTAGCATCCGACGCGTCCCCGATCAACCGAGGTCAAGCCCCGCATGAGCGCCACCGCCACGAAGATCCTCCCCAACTACATCAACGGCACGTGGGTGCCGTCGGCGAGCTCCGAGCTCCTCGACGTGCAGAACCCGGCCACGGGCGAGGTGCTCTCGCAGGTGCCGCTCTCCGGCGCGTCGGACGTCGACGCCGCCGTGCAGGCGGCCCGCGCCGCCTTCCCGGCGTGGAAGGCGAAGAGCACGATCGAGCGCGCCCGCTGGCTGTTCGGCTTCCGCGAGCAGCTGGTCCGCCGCGCCGACGATCTCGCGCGGATGACGACGATGGAGATGGGCAAGACCTTCCCGGACGCGCAGGCCGAGGTGGCCCGCATGATCGAGATGGTCGAGTGCGCGTGCGCGATCCCGACGACGATGCAGGGGCGCATCCTCGAGGGCGTCGCGACGAAGATCGATACGGAGACGATCCGCCAGCCGGTCGGCGTCTGCGCCGCGATCACCCCGTTCAACTTCCCGGCGATGGTGCCGATGTGGTTCCTGCCGTTCGCCATCGCGACGGGCAACACCTTCATCCTGAAGCCGTCCGAGCAGGTCCCGATGACGCAGCAGATCGTCTTCGAGATCATCGACGAGCTCGGCCTGCCGGGCGGCGTCGTCAACCTCGTCAACGGCTCGCACGACGTGGTCAACGGCCTGCTCGACCATCCCGGCATCGACGCGATCTCCTTCGTCGGCTCGGCGAAGACCGCCGCGTACATCTACGAGCGCGCAGCCGCCAAGAAGAAGCGCGTGCAGGCGCTCGGCGGCGCCAAGAACTCGATGGTCGTCATGCCCGACGCGATCATGGACAAGACGGCCGACAACATCATCGGCAGCGCGTTCGGCGCGGCCGGTCAGCGCTGCATGGCCGGGTCGATCGTCGTCGCCGTCGGCGGCGCGTGGAAGGACCTCGCCCAGGAGCTGGTTCCCCGCACCGAGGCCCTGACCGTCGGCGACGGCATGGAGAAGGGCACCAGCGTCGGCCCGGTGGTCTCGTGCGACGCGCGCGATCGCATCCGCGGGATGGTCGACAACGCCGTCGCGCAGGGCGCGGCCCTCGCGGTCGACGGCCGTCAGCCGGGTGCGCCCGAGGAGGGCGCCTACGTCGGCCCGACGATCGTCACCGGCGTGACCGCCGACATGGAGATCTCCCGCGAGGAGGTGTTCGGCCCGGTCCTCAGCGTCGTCGAGGTCGACACGCTGGCCGACGCGATCGCGTTCATCAACGGCTCGCGCTACGGCAACGGCACGTCGATCTTCACCGAATCCGGCGCGTCGGTCCGCCGCTATCGCCACGAGGTCGAGGTGGGCATGATCGGCGTCAACGTCGGCGTCGCCGCCCCGGTCGCGTTCTTCCCGTTCTCCGGTTGGAAGGACTCGTTCCTCGGCGACCTGCACGCGCACGGCACCGACGGCGTCGACTTCTACACGCGCAAGAAGACGGTCACGACGCGCTGGTTCTCGGACGGCGAGTCGGGCAAGTACTTCGTCGAGCAGGGCGACTAGCCGACGCCCCGCGCGCTCGTCACCGGCGCCTCGAGCGGCATCGGCCGCGCCACGACGCGCATCCTCCGTGAACGCGGCTGGGATGCGGTCGGCGTGTCGCGGTCGGGCCGCGAGGGCACGGTGACGGCGGACCTCGCGACGGCCGACGGGTGCGCGGCGGCGATCGCCGCCGCCCGCGCCGACGGCCCCCTCGACGCGCTCGTGCTGTCGGCCGGGATCGGCTCGGCGGCCGAGCGGTCGATCGGCGAGCAGCCCGACGCGGTCTGGGAGGAGACGATGGCGCTCAACCTCGATGCGCCGTTCCGCCTGATCCGCGCCGCCTGGCCCGACCTCGTCGCCTCGGGCGCGGGACGCATCGTGATCGTCTCGTCGACGTCGGCGACCTACGGCGAGCCGCGGAACACGGCGTACAGCGCCTCGAAGGCCGGCGTGCTGGGCCTGACGCGGGCCGTCGCGCAGGACGGCGCGCCGCACGACGTCACGTGCAACGCCGTCCTGCCGGGCTGGGTGCGTTCGGAGATGTCGGAGCGCAGCGCGGCCGCCGAGGCGGAGCGCACGGGCGACCCCGTCGAGGAGGTCTGGCGCCGGCGCGAGGCCGCCTACGCCGCGGGACGCGTGGTCGAGGCGGACGAGGTGGGCGAGGTGATCGCGTTCCTCTGCAGCCGCGAGAGCCGCGGCGTGTCGGGCGAGGCGGTCCGCGTCGCGCTCGGCGACGCCTGGTAGGCGGTCAGTCCATGTTCCCGCCGGTGCCGGGGTCGACGCGGCGCGGGACGGGGACGACGGAGCGGGTGGCGACGATGATCGCGCCGACGATGACCAGGCCGCCGACGCCCTGCTTCCAGTCGAGCTGCTCACCGAGCAGGATCGCGGAGAAGACGATGCCGAAGAACGGCTGGAGTGGCATGAAGGCGACCGTCTTGGCGGAGCCGGCGCGGCGGATCGCGTAGAACCACATCAGGTTCGCGACGATCAGCGAGATGAGGAGCGCGTAGCCCATGCCGATCCAACCGGCCGGGCCGAACGTGCCGAAGTCCTGGCTGAGGAGCTGCGGCAGCCCGAAGAGCGTCAGCGGGACGCAGCCGATCAGCATCATCACGGCCGACACGTGCGCGGGCGAGTAGCGGTCCATCAGGGGGCGCACGATCACGCTGTACGTCCCCCACGTCGCCGCCATCAGCAGCGCGAGCGCGTCGCCGACCAGGCTGTCCATCTCGATCGTGCCGCCGCTCCCCCACAGCACGAGCAGCACCCCGAGCGAGGCGACGCCGATCGCCAGCCAGAACAGCGGCTTGACGAACTCCCAGCCGAGGATCCGCGCGACCAGGGCGGTCCAGATCGGCGTGGTGGCCATGATCAGCACGACCGTCGACGCGGTCGTCTTCTCCAAGGCGTACATGTAGCCGAGCTGGTTCAGGAAGATGCCGATCATCCCGCCCGCGATGAACATCGGCAGGTCGCGGCGCTCGACGCGGAAGCGGCGCTCGCGGGCGATCACCCAGACGGCGTACATGAGCCCGCCCAGCCCGAAGCGCACGAGCGAGAAGGACAGCGGCTCCCAGTCGTCGAGCGCCGCCTTCGAAACGGGGATGTTCAGCGCCCACAGGGCGATCGTGATGAGCGCCAGGGCGGTGGCGATGTCGACCTTCCGTGCCGTCGCCCGCATCCCCATCACCGCGAGGGTATCGCCATTCGGACGTCAAGCGAGGCACGCGGACTACACGGTCGTAGAATGCCCGCGTGCGCACACTCCAGATCCAGCATGACCACACCAACCTGCTCGGCGCATTCCATCCGGCCTTCCACGAGGCGGGCGAGGTGGACGTCTGGCGGACCTTCGAGGATCCCGCACCGGAGAGCCTCGCGCCGTACGACGCGGTCGTCCTGATGGGCGGCGTGGCGATGCCGGATGAGGACGATCGCCACCCGTGGATCCCCGAGGAGCTGCGCCTGCTGCGGGAGGGCCTCGAGCGGGAGCTGCCCATGCTCGGCGTGTGCTTCGGCGGCCAGATCCTCGCGCGGGCCGCCGGTGCCGCGGTCGGCCCGTCGCCGACGGAGCAGGGGTGGTTCGACATCGGCCTCCTGCCGGAGGGCGAGGACGATCCGCTGCTCGGCCCCCTCGGCCCGGGCTACCGCGCCTTCGAGTGGCACCACTACAACTTCGCCTTCCCCGAGGGCGCCGTGCCGCTGGCCCGCAACGAGGCCGGCAACCAGGCGTACCGCGTCGGCTCCGCCGCGTGGGGCCTCCAGTTCCACATCGAGGTCGACCGCCGCACCCTCGACTGGTGGTTGGACATCGGCGAGTCGAACCTGGACGAGCACGGGGCGGACAAGGTCCGGATCCACGCCGACACGGACCAGCTCATCGAGGGGAATGCCCACGCCGCGGAGGCACTCGCGCGCCGCTTCGTCGAGATCGCCCGTGCCCACGGACACGCCTGATCCGAGGACCCCATGCGCTTCCTGATCATCCAACACGACGACGACGGCGGTCCCGGCGTCCTGCTGGAGCCGCTCGCGCAGGCGGGCGAGATCGTGCGGTGGAACGTGTGGGACCAGCACGAACGGCCGGATCTGGACGGCATCGACGCGATCGTGTCCCTCGGCGGCACGGCCCATCCCGATCAGGACGGCACCGAGCCATGGCTGGCGAAGGAGATCGACCTGCTCGAGGAGGCGTTGGACGTCGGCACGCCGATCCTCGGCGTGTGCCTCGGCAGCCAGCTCTTGGCCCGGGCGGCTGGCGGCGAGATCGGCCCGATCGACCGGCCCGAGGTCGCCCGCTTCAGCGATGTCGGTTTGCGCAGCGAGGCCGGCGACGACCTGCTGTTGGCCGCGCTGCCGCGTCCGTTCTTCGGCTTCGAGTGGCACTACTACGGCTTCACGCCGCCGCCGGGTGCGACGGTGCTCGCCGGCAACGAGGCCTCGCCACAGGCCTTCCGGTTCCAGAATCGCGCGTGGGGTCTGCAGTTCCACATCGAGGTGGACGCAGCGACGCTCGCCACGTGGGCGGACGTGGCGGCCGACGTCGTCGAGGAGTGCGGCGGGCGCGCGCGCTACGACAAGAGCGTCGAGACGTTCATCGAGCAGTCGACGACGGCCGCGCGGGCGCTGGCAGAGCGCTTCGCCGTCGTCACCGCTGTCACCGCGGGCGCGTTGTCTCCGGCTGCGCTCGACGCGCTGGAGACGCGGTCGGATCCGATCGCCGAAGCCGAGGCCGCCGGGGTGCCGCCGGAGGTCGTCGACGCCATGCGCCGCATGCGCGACGAGCAGCGCTTCTAACGCACGCCCCGCTGCGGTTTCGGTGCAAATTTGGATCCGGATCCAAATCTGCACGCCCGTGTCGGGGCACGGCGGGTCTTGCTTCAGGCCGGGTGGCGCGTACAATGCCGCGATGGAGCACCTGCTCTCCCCCATCGAGCTCCGCGGCAAGCGCGTCCGCAATCGCGTCACGCTGACCGCGCACACGCAGTCCTACTCGGACGGTGGACTCCACGGCGATCGCGTCCGCGACTACTACGCCGCCCGCGCAGCCGGAGGCACAGGGCTCCTAGTGATGGAGCCGGTGCCACCGCACCCGACCGGGCGCGTAACGCCGCAGAACTATGACCATACGAAGCCCGGCTTCGTCGAGGGCCTCCGGCGCACCGTCGACGCCGTGCACGACCACGGTGGCACGATCATCAACCAGATCTACCACATGGGTCCGAACGCCGACCCGCTCGCCACCGGCGGCGAGCAGTGGGGTCCCTCCGACGCGCCGGGCTACTTCGGCGTCGGGCGCATCCACGCGATGACGACCGCGGAGATCGACCTGATTGTGCGGTGCTACGCCGACTGCGCGGCCACGATGATGCGGTCGGGCACCGACGGCATCGAGCTGATGTTCTCGTACGACACGCTCGTCGATGCCTTCTTCCACGACGACCGTAACCTCCGCACCGACCAGTACGGAGGCTCCTTCGAGAACAAGACCCGCTTCGGCGTCGAGCTACTGCGCGCCGTCCGTGGCGCGATCGGCGACGACCCGATCCTTGGCGTCACGATCAGCGTGCGCACGCCAGAGTTTGAGCGGCTCGTGCAGCACCTCGAGTCCGAGTGCGACGTCGACTACATGGGCATCGGCAACGGTGATTACCATCAGCACGCCGCGCTGATCATCCCGCCGCTCGATATCGAGCCCGGCATCGGCATCCCCAACGCTGCGCGCGCCAAGGCGGTCGCCAAGGACGTGCGGATCCTCGCCGAGGGCAAGATCAATCGTCCCGAGCTTGGCGAGCAGGCGCTGGCCGAGGGCAAGTGTGATCTCGTCGGCATGACGCGATCCCTGATGGCCGATCCCGATCTGGTGCGCAAGCTCGAGCGTGGCGACGGCAGCCGCATCCGCCGCTGCGTCGGCCAGAACGTCTGCATCTCGCGGCGCATGCGCAAGTTCCCGATCGCCTGCGCGCAGAACCCGACGTCGGGCTACGAGGGCGAGCGCGCCGTCGCCCCCGCCGCGACGCCGGGTCACGTGGTCGTGGTGGGCGGCGGGGTCGCCGGACTCGAGGCCGCGCGCATGTCCGCCGAGCGCGGCCATCGCGTGACGCTGCTCGAGGCGACGGGCGCGCTGGGCGGCCAGATCGCGCGCACCTCGATCTTGCCGGTGCTCGGCTCGCTCAACGACCTGTGGGGCTGGCGCGCCAACGAACTCAACCACCTCGACGTCGATGTGCGGCTGAACACGCCGGCCGACGCCAATCTGATCGCCGCGCTCGCGCCCGACCACGTGCTGGTCGCCACCGGCTCGCGGGCCACGCCGCCGGAGCACGCGATCGCCGTGGACGACTGGCTGCGCGGCGCGGAGCTGCCCGACGGCGACGTGCTGCTGGTCGATGAGGAGGGCAGCCGCAAATCGAGCGGTCCGGCCGAGGCCCTCGCCCTTCAGGGCCGACACGTAGTGATGATCCCCGACGGCATCGACCCGCTGGCCGAGATCATGGAGAACGGCGCTGAGCGCCCGGTCTTCGATCGTCTGCGCGCGGCCGGCGTGATGATCCTCTCCGACGTGATCGTGCAGGAGATCGCTCCGGGCGCGGTCACGATCGTGGGCCGCTACGACGGCGTCGAGCGCACGCTCAAGGCACCGGTCGTGCTGCACGCCGGACGGCATCGTGCCGACGACGCGCTCAGCCTGGAGTTGATCGAGCGCGGCATCGACGCCCGCCCCGTCGGCGATGCGCGCTCGCCGCGCCGCTGGGAGGACGCCATCCACGATGGCTTCCTCGTCGCCTCCGCGATCTGAGCGGCGCCGGGTCTAGCGGCTGCCGAGGTCGCCGCTGAAGCCGATGCGGATCCCCGTGGCGTCGCCGACCGCCCGCGCAGGCGGCGGCACGTCGGCAACGGCGAAGGCGCGGTGCTCGTCCGGCTCCACGGTGCCGTCGGCCAGCGTGCGCGTCGCGAGCCGCGCGTACATCTCCCCGAGCAGCGCGGGCACGTAGCGCGCGCTGCGAAAGTCGCCGCCATCGTGCACCTGCACGAAGTGTTGGAGGAGGCTCGCCTGCACCTCGGCTGGAACCTCAATGCGGAGCTCACCGGCGCCACGCTCGAAGATCGCCACCAGCTCGTCCGGCGTGTAGCGCGGGAATTCGAGTGCGTTTGCCCGGGCCGGCGCGAAGGCGGGGAGATTATCCGCGAGGGCGTCGAGCACGGCGGTCGGGCCCGACAGGATCATCGCCATGGGCGCCGGGCGGGCGCCGAGCGCAGCGCCCAGCGCAGCGAGTGCGGCGGCAGCGGGATCCTCGGGCGCGACCGGCAGGAGCTGATCTACGTCGTCGACCAGCAGCACGCCGCCGGCGGCGGCGGCCACCACGGTGGCAACGCGCGTGGCCGACTCCTCCGCCGTGGCCCCGACGAGCTCACCTCGGCCCGCCTCGTGCAGCGCGCCGTCAGGGAGGATCCCGAGCGCTGCGTAGAGGCGTCCGATCAGGGCGGCGACGGCGTCCTCGCCGGTACCGGGCTCGCCGACGAACATGACGTCGACGGTCTGCGCGATGATCGGCTCACCCTGCTGGACGCGCTCGAGGTTGAGGCGGTGGATCGCCACGAGG
>JAUMCA010000074.1:0-5351 GCA_032119475.1 Thermoleophilia bacterium
CTGCGCGTGCAGGGCGGCGAGCGCGGTGTTGGCGAAGATGCAGTAGCCGCGGCCGAGGTCGCGCTCGGCGTGGTGGCCGGGCGGGCGGGTCAGCGCGTACGCGTTGTCGACCTCGCCCTCGATGACCGCCTTGACCGCGTTCATGGCGCCGCCGGCCGACAGCAGCGCGATCTCGTAGCCGCCGCGCCCGAACGGCGTCTCCTCGCCGGCGTCGCCGCCGGTGCCCGCGCTGAGCTCCGCGATGCGGTCGATGTACGACCGGTCGTGGATGCGGGCGATCTCGTCCACGCTCGCGCTCCGGCTCGGGATCATCGTCAGCTGCGGCGTGATGCCGGCTGCGTCGAGCAGGTTCTTGAAGCGCCGCTTGCCCTCCGGCGTCTCCGGCGAGGGGATCGGCTGGAACAACGCGTCCAGCGGGAGCCACTCCGCGTACGTGCGGCTGTCGAACCACACGTACCTCTCATCCCAGACAAACCCCGTGCGTGCCACCGTGCCTCCTCTCGGACGTCACGGAGAGCCTAGTCGGGCAAGGGCGGACATTTTGGGTGAGCACGCAGCAGCACGCGCCCGATCGCTGTCGCTCTCGGGCTGCTGCGTGCTCGGCGCGGCTGCGTGCTGACGCCTGCGGCGTGCAGCACGCACGCTTTCCGGGCCAAAAATGTCTGCCTAGGCTGCTCAGCGGCCGTTGACGCTGAAGTGCTGGTAGTCCTTCGTGCCGGACCAGGCGCCGCCCCAGCCCCAGCCCTCCGCCGTGAAGGCGCGGTGGGCGGCGTCGCCGGCGATGATCATCATCGGGCTGCGCCGGCGGGAGCGGTCGACGTACTTCCACGACGCGTCGTGGAAGACCTTGCCGCTCGACGTGACGTACGGGTTCTGGATCGGGTTGATGTCGACCGCGTAGCCGTAGGCGTGGTTCGACCAGTTCGACGACCCGGTCGCCTTGCGGCAGTTGAAGGCCGAGGTGTTGTTGTCCTCGATCGACTCCCAGTCATCGCCGTCGTAGGCGTCGATCAGGACCATCTTCTCGATCGGGTACTTGGCCCTCCAGAGGCGGGCGAAGATGCGCTGCATCGCCGGCGCCGCCTCGCGGTGCACGATCAATCGCCCCTCGGCGGTGCCGCCTCCGGGCGTCCAGTGCGTCGTCGTGATCAGCCGCAGGTCCTTGAAGCCGACCGGGCACCCCGGCTTCCAGGTCACGCCCCGCATCTCGGCGCGGACGTCGGCCGGGATGGGGGAGATGGTCGTGTTCGGCCCCTGCGCGAGTGCTGCGGGCGCGCAGACGAACAGGGCGAAGGCGGCGACGAGCAGGCGGGGCATGGGCCTCATGCTGCCCCAGTTCGCCGCGGGTGTAGGTGATCCCTATCGCGCGGCGCGGATCGCGTCCAGCGCCGAAGGGTTCTCCAGCGTCGACAAGTCGCCGGGGTCCTCGTCGAGGAGCACCGCGCGGACGGCGCGCCGGACGATCTTCTGCGAGCGGGTCCGCGGCAGCTCCGGCACCGCGGCGATCCGCTCCGGGCGGAAGGCGGGGCCGAGCTCGCGCTCGACGGCGGCGCGCAAGCGGGCGGCGGTCTCGTCGTCGAGGACGTCGGCGCCGTTGAGGACGACGAAGCAGTGCACCGCCTCGCCCTTGACGGGGTGGGGGACGCCGACGGCGCAGGCCTCGCGCACCGCCGGGTCGGCGACCAGCGCCGACTCGAACTCCGCCGGGCCGATCCGCTTGCCGGCGACGTTCAGCGTGTCGTCGGAGCGGCCGTGGAGGAACCACGAGCCCGCGGACGTGCGCGTCGCCCAGTCCCCGTGCGTCCAGAGGTCGGGATAGCGGCTCCAGTACGCCTCCAGGTAGCGGTCGGGCGCGTTCCACAGGCCGCGCGTCATGCTCGGGAACGGCGCGCGGATGACGAGCTCGCCGACGGCGTCGACCAGCGAGGCGCCGTCGGGATCGAGCACGTCGACGTCCATGCCCGGCATGGGTCGGCCGAGCGAGCAGGCCTCCATCGGGAGCGTCACGTCGCAGCCGAGGATGACCGCGCCGATCTCCGTACCGCCCGAGATGTTGATGATCGGGCGGCGGCGGTCGCCGACCACCTCGAACAGCCACGTGTACGGCTCGGGGTTCCACGGCTCGCCGGTCGAGCCGAACGCGCGCAGCGCCGACAGGTCGGCCGTCCGCGGCAGGTCATCGCCGTGCGCCTGGAGGGCGCGGATCAGCGTGGGGGACACGCCGAGGAACGTCAGGCGGTGCCGTGCCGCGACCTCCCATAGGCGCCCCGCGTCGGGCCAGTCGGGTGCCCCGTCGAGGCAGACCATCGTGACGCCGGCGGCGTGCGCGCCGATGGTGATCCACGGGCCCATGATCCAACCCATGTCCGTGAACCACATGGCCCGATCGTCGGGCCGGAGGTCCATCGCGAGCCGCGCCTCGAGGCCGAGCTTCACGAGCAGCCCGCCGTGGACATGCACGGCGCCCTTCGGCTTGCCCGTCGTGCCCGACGTGTAGCAGACGGCGACTGGCGTCTCGCTCTCGACCCACGCGGTCGGGCAGTCGCCGCCGTCGGTCCGTTCGATCAGCGCGGCGTAGTCGTGGTGCGGGTGGTCCGCGCCGCCGACGATGACGCAGTGCGGCACGGGTGCGAGGTGCATCGCCTCCTCGACCGTCTCGCGGACGGGCACGGCACGACCGCGTCGTGCCGTCCTGTCCTGCGCGATGACGACCGACACGGCGCAGTCCTCGAAGCGCGCGGCGATGGCCGGGGCGGAGAAGCCGGAGAAGATCGGGACCGCGATCGCGCCGATCCGCGCCGCCGCGTAGAGCGCGACGACCGCCTCGACGCCCATCGGCAGGACGAGCGCGATGCGGTCACCGGGACCGACCCCGAGGTCGCGCAGGGCGAGGCCGAGCCGGCCGACCTCGTCCCACAGCTCGGCGAAGGTCCGCGATTCCACCGACCCGTCTTCGTGCTCGACGACGATCGCCTCGCGATCGGCACGGGGCCCCGCCGCGTGGCGGCCCACGCAGGACCACGCGAGGTTGAGGCGACCACCGGTGAACCAGCGGGCCCACGGGACGCCGTCCGTCACGTCCAGCACCTGCGTCCACGGCGTCTCCCAGTCGAGATCGAGCCAGCGGGCGGCGGCGTCCCAGAAGCGCTCGGGCTCGGCGACCGACAGGGCGAGCAGGTCCTCATACCCGGGGAGGCCGAGATGCCGCGCCAGCGCGGTCGACTGCGCCCCGTCGATGACCTCTGCGCTGGGGATCCACAGGTGCTCCGGCACGGAGGGGATCCTAGGCGGTGCCGACGGGGCCGCTCAGCCGCCGAGTGCGTCCGCGAGGCCCTCGGCCTCGCGGCGGATGCCGCCGCAGACGATGCCGCACAGGTCCAGGACGGTCGGGTCGATGATGGCGTACGGCGTGCGGACACCGTCACGTCGACGGCCGACGATCGCCGCGCGCTGGAGGACGCCGATGTGCTTCGACACGTTCTGCTGCGTCGTGTCGAGCGCCTCGGCGAGCTCGCCCACCGTCATCTCGCCGTCGCGCAGGAGGTCGAGGATGCGGATGCGCATCGGCTCGCCGAGCGCGCGGAAGCGCGTGGCGACGATCTCGACGACGAGCGGGGGAAGAGGATGCGGGATGTTCGCAGCGGCGGCCATGGGAATAGTCTAAACCACCAATCGGTTGTAGAGTTGTGTAAGCAGTCGAGTTTGGAGAAGCATCCCAGATGACCCCCGTCACCGTCACCAGCGAGAACTTCAACCGCGAGGTCGTGGAATCGGACGTCCCCGTCCTCATCGACCTCTGGGCGCCGTGGTGCGGCCCGTGCCGCGCTGTCGCCCCCGTGCTCGAGGACATGGCGCAGGCCTACGCGGGCCGGCTCAAGATCGCCAAGGTCAACGTCGACGAGGAGCCCGCGCTCGCCGCGCAGTTCGGCGTCCGCGGTATCCCGACGATGCTGCTGATGCAGGACGGCCAAATCGTGCGCACGATGGTCGGCGCCGGCCCGCGCCCGGTGATCGAGCGCGAGCTCGGCATCGACACCGCCCTTGCCGGGAGCGCGTCGTGAGCGCCGCCTACGCCATCCCCCGTCGCGTCGAGGGCGCGCCGTTCGACGTCGTCGTGGACCGCGTGCGGGCGGCGCTGGCGGCGGAGGGCTTCGGCGTGCTCACCGTCATCGACGTGCAGGACACGCTCAAGCAGAAGATCGACGTCGACGTCGACCCGTACGTCATCCTCGGGGCCTGCAACCCGCAGCTCGCGCAGCGGGGGCTGGACGTGGAGCCGGACCTCGGCGTCCTGCTCCCCTGCAACGTGGTCGTCCGCCAGCACGGAGATCACGTGCACGTCGCCGCGATGGAGCCGAACGCCGCGCTCGCGATCGCCGGCAACGACGACCTCATCCCGCTCGCCGCCGAGGCGCACGAGCGGCTCACCCGCGCCATGGAGGCTCTCTAGATGGGACTGTTCGGATCCGGCACGCCGTCGATCGACGTCAAGGAGGCGCAGCGCCGCGCCACCGCCGGCGAGGTGCTCCTCGTCGACGTGCGCGAGAAGGACGAGTGGGCGAGCGGCCACGCGCCGACCGCGAAGCACGTGCCGCTCGCGACCGTGCCCGCGCAGCTCGCGACGCTGGGCCGCAAGGGCCTGCCGATCGCGTTCATCTGCCGCTCCGGCGGACGCAGCGGACAGGCCTGCGGTGCGGCGAAGAACGCCGGCGTCGAGGCGATCAACGTGAAGGGCGGCATGAACGCCTGGCGCAGCGCCGGCCTTCCCGTGGCGCGCTGACGACCTCGGGCGGACGGGGCGCACCCGTCCGCCAGCCGCTCGACCGTGCGATAGTGCGGCCGTGGCCGCCGTAAGCCTTCCCCGCGCGGTTCCCGGCTGCCTCCACGAGCGCTCGTTCGCGCTGCTCCTGGGGGGACAGGCATCGTCGATCATCGGCGACGCGGTGGCGATGATCGCGATCCCCTTCGCGATCCTCTCGATGGGCGGATCCGTCGGCCAGGTCGGCCTCGTCCTCGGGGCCCGCGCCGTGCCGAACGCGCTGTTCCTCCTGATCGGCGGGGTCTGGGCCGACCGCCTGCCGCGCCGGCTCGTGATGCTCGCCAGCGACGTCGTCCGCGCGGTCGTGATGACGGCGGTCTTCGCGGCGCTGATCACCGACACCGGCGGGATCTGGCTGCTCGTCGCGCTGATGGCCGTGTACGGCATCGGCGAGGCGTTCTTCCGCCCGGCGCTGAGCGGCATCATCCCGCAGACCGTCTCGCCGGCCCGACTCCAGGAGGCGTACGGCCTGCTCGCCACGACGCCCGCGCTCGGCATCGCCGTCGGCGGCGCCATCGGCGGCTTCCTCGTC
>JAUMCA010000075.1:0-14296 GCA_032119475.1 Thermoleophilia bacterium
CGTCTCGCGGATGCGGATGGCGGTCACGGCGGTGTCGCCGAGCACCTCCTCGACCACGTAGCCGAGCTCCCAGTGGATCTTCTCGTTCGAGCGCGCGCGCTCCTGCATCACCTTCGACGCGCGCAGCTCCTCGCGGCGGTGGACGATCGTCACCTTCGACGCGAACTTCGTCAGGAACGTCGCCTCCTCCAGCGCGGAGTCGCCGCCGCCGACGACGACGATCTCGTGCTCGCGGAAGAACGCGCCGTCGCAGACGGCGCAGTACGACACGCCACGGCCCTGGAGCTCCTGCTCGCCCGGGATGCCCAGCTGCCGTGCGGTCGCGCCGGTGGCGACGATCACGGCGCGCGCCTTGAGCGTCTCGCCGAGGACGTCGAGCTCGTGGGGCGTCGCCATCGGATCGTCGGAGAAGCGGACCGCGGTGACGTCCTCGGTGCGGTACGTCGCCCCGAAGCGCTCGGCCTGCTTGCGCATGTTCTGCATCAGCTCCGGACCCATGATCCCGTGCTCGAAGCCCGGGAAGTTGTCGACCTCGGAGGTGATCATCAGCTGGCCGCCGGCGGCGTAGCCCTCGACCACGAGCGGGGCGAGGTCGCCGCGGGACGCGTACAGCGCCGCGGTGTAGCCCGACGGCCCGCCGCCGATGATCACGATCTCGTGGATGCCGTCGTCGCTCATGCAGGAAGTCCCTTCGAGGTGCTCAGTGCGTCAAACGCCGCGCGGGGCGGCGACATTCCTATTCTGGCCGATCGCCCGGCGGTGGTGGATCGGCTGGCTCCTCGACCCGCTCCGCGCGGAACCAGTCCTGGCAGCGTTCGCACCACACCGACTGCTCGGCGTCGAACCGGCCGAAGAACCAGCCCACCGGCTCGCCGCAGTACGGGCAGAAGCGCGGACGCTCATCGGGGTCCGCATCGGTCATCCGGCCGCCGGGTAGGGGTTCGACAGCGGCGCCCCGTTCCGCAGCAGCGAGCTCACGTAGATCACGACGTCGTCGCCGGGCAGCGCGCGCACCCGGTGGATCGTCCCCGCCGGCTCGATCACGCCGAACCCGGCACGCACGACGTAGGTCTGGCCCGGCGCGATCGTGCGCACGGGGCGCGGCGCCGCACCGCTCGTGTCGAAGTCGACGACGCGCACGGGCAGCCCCTTCAGCACGGTGTACTCCAGCCGGCCCCGGTCGACCGCCGCGATCTGCGTGCCCTCGTGGAAGTGCGCGGCGAGCGGCGACCCGGCCGGGATCGTCACGCGCTGGAGGTACATCGTGCGGCCCTTCGCGCCCTGCGGGTCGACGTCCTGCGCGAGCACCTCGCGCACCGGGGCGGCCGAGCGGACGAGGGCGGCCGTCGCGGTGGCGCCGAGGACGGCACCGAGCGCGAGGACGGTGAGGATGACGAGGCTGCGGCGCACGGGGACTCCTTCGCGGTGATCCGGGGAAGGCTAGTGCCAGTCGAGGATGGCGAGGTCGTCGCCGTGCACCGCGATGCGTGCCGCGATCCGGTGCGGTGCGCCCTCCGCCGCCAGGAGCGCCAGCCGACGATCGGGCTCCAGCGCCGGCGCGGGTGGAGCGGGGGACCAGCGCGCGCCCGTGACGCCGTCGTCGGGAATCGGCTCCCCGCCCGGGTCGTCGAACAGCGCCGCGTGCACGACCACGTCGTAGCGGAACGTCCCGTCCGACTCCTCGAAGCGCTCGGTGAGGAGCGCGAGCGACGTTCCGCCGATCAGCACGAGCCCGGTCTCCTCCCGTGCCTCGCGCCGCGCCGCCTCGAGCGGCTCCTCGCCCGGCTCGATGCGCCCGCCGGGCAGCGCCCAGCGCCCGATCGACGGCGGCGTGCCGCGCTCGATCCACACCACGCCGCGCGGACCGCGCACCACGGCGAGGGCGATCTCCATGCGCGGCACCGTAGCGATCGCCGAGGCCGCTGGTAGGTTGGGTCGTCCGCCCATGGTCCGCTACCTCGATGCGCTCGGCCGCTCCTCGCCCCTGCGGACCGCCCTGCCCGGCTTTCGCTCGCGGGACGGCCAGCTGCGGCTCGCGACGGCGGTGGGGGAGACGATCGACGGCGGGGGCGTGCTCGTCGCCGAGGCGGCGACCGGCATCGGCAAGAGCCTCGCGTATCTCGTGCCGGCTGCGCTGAGCGGCCGGCGCGTCGTCGTCTCGACGGCGACGAAGGCCCTGCAGGGCCAGCTGCTGCGCGAGGACATCCCGCTGGCGCGCCTGGCCACCGGCCACGAGATCACCGCCGCCGTCGTCAAGGGCCGCGCCAACTACGTCTGCCGCCTGCAGCGGGCCTTCGCGCATCAGCGCATCCCGCTCGACGCCGCCGACCAGCTCGAGCGCCTCGAGCAGTGGCTCGCGACGACGCGCGAGGGGGACCGCGACGAGCTGCCGTTCGTGCCGACGGAGAGCGTGTGGCGGGAGCTCTCCGTCGGGCCCGACCGCTGCCGCGGCGCGCGCTGCCCCGAGCGGGACGGGTGCTACGCCGAGGCGGCGCGCGAGCGGGCCGCCGGCTGCGAGATCGTCCTCGTCAACCACGCGCTGTACCTCGCCGACCTCGCGCTGCGTGCGGCGCGTGGCGGCGAGCCGGTGATCCTGCCCGAGCACGACGTCCTGATCGTGGACGAGGCCCATGCGTTCGAGACGGCTGCGGCGGAGGCGCTCGGCGCGCGCGTGTCGGCGCCGGTCCTGGCGCGCTTCGTCCGCGACGTCGAGCAGGCCTGCGGTGCGGCGGCGAAGCCGGTGCCGATCGACGAGCTCGCGCTGCTCCACACGCACGGCGACCGCCTCTTCGGCGCGCTGCCCGATGGGCGGCGGGTCCGGCTCGACGAGGCGCGGCTGCGCGCGCTGCCCGCCGACGCCGCCGGCGCGATGCGCACGGCGCTCCATCGGATCGCGGACCGGATCCGCGAGCACTCCGACGAGTGCGAGGCGCTGGCGCGGCAGGCCGAGCGGCAGGCGGTCGCGCTCGAGGCGATCCTGGCGCCCGACCACGACCAGACCGTCGTCTGGTCCGAGCGCGACCGGGGCGGGGTCGAACTGCGGGCGGCGCCGACCGCGGTCGGCCCGCTCCTGCGCACGCACCTGTGGGACGAGCTCCACGCGGCGGTGCTGGTCAGCGCCACGCTCGCCGACGGCGACGGGCTCGGCACCACGTGCCGCCGGCTCGGCCTCGACGGCGCCCGGACGCACGTGGAGACGTCGCCCTTCGACATCCAGGCGAACGCGCGGCTCTACGTGCCGGACGACATCGTCGGCGGCGGCAAGGCCGACCCGCACGTCGTCGCCGATCGCATCGCCGACCTGATCACGGCAGCGGACGGCCGCGCCCTCGTGCTGTTCCCCTCGCTGCAGCGCCTGCGCCGCATCCACGAGCTGGTGTGCGACCGCCTGCCGATGGAGGTGCTCCGCCAGGGCGACGCCGCCCGCGACGTGCTGCTCGAGCGCTTCCGCACGGACGAGCGGTCGGTCCTCTTCGCCTCGATGACGTTCTGGCAGGGCGTCGACATCCCGGGGCGCTCGCTCGAGCTGGTGATCCTCGAGAGCCTGCCCTTCGCCGTCCCCGATGACCCGCTGGTCGCCGCGCGTTCCGAGCGGGCCGAGCGCGAGGGCGGCAGCGGCTTCCGCGATGTGCAGCTGCCACACGCGGCGCTGCTCCTGAAACAGGGCTTCGGCCGGCTGCTGCGCTCCGAGCGCGACCGCGGCGTCGTCGCCGTGCTCGACGCGCGGCTGGTCCACCGCGGATACGGCGGCTTCCTGCGGGCCAGCCTGCCGGACGTGCCGATCACCGGCGACCTCGAGGAGATCCGCGCCTTCCTCGCCGCGGTGCCCGTCGGTCAGGAGTGACCGAACACCAGATCGGCGACCACGAAGCCGATCACGAACGCGAGCGGGATCAGCAGGCCGAACGTGATCAGGCCGCGATCGCGCTGGGTGAGGATCCCGAGCAGCGCCAGCCCGCCGCCGAGCGCCATCAGGATGAACCCGGGGAATGCCCCGAGCGGCCCGAGGATCGACCACATGAAGAAGAGGATGATCCCGACGACCGTCGCGGAGAGTCCCAGTCGCCCGTAGGGCGTCTGCGGCATGATCGGCACGCGCCCCGGCATGCCCCGATCGTACGCGCCTCAGCCGGGATTAGGATGGGCGCGTGAGGATTCTGCCTTCCACCGGGCTCGCGCGGGCGGGATGCGCGGTCGCGCTCGTGGCCTTCGCGGCGTACGTCGCCATCCTCGTGCTCGCCGAGACGTGGATCGATCGCTCGGGCGGCAGGATGTTCGGCCTCGCGCCCCTGCTCCTCGCCATGGTGATCGGCAGCGTGCTGGCGCTGGTCGCGGCGGTGCGGGGCGAGCGGTCGCTGCTGACCTGGATCGCGCTGGTGCCCGGGGCGCTGGTGACGCTGGCGCTGCTCGCGGAGGCCACCGGCCTCATCGAGTAGGCGCAGTACCCGGAGCGGGACTCGAACCCGCACGCCTTGCGGCAGCCGGGTTTAAGCCGGCCGCGTCTGACCAATTCCGCCATCCGGGCCCCACGAGGATAGCGGTCGGTGGGCCGGCGTCGCGGGTGGCGCGATGAGTCATACGTGGTCGATGAGGAGGCGATCCGCGAGTGGCTCCCCGCCTACGTGGCGGGTTCGCTGCCGCCTGACCTCCATCGACGCGTGGAGGACGCGATCGTCGCCGCTCCCGCGCTCCTGTCCGAGACGATGGAGCTGATGGTCGTCAACCACCGTCTCCTCGAGGTCCGGGACGCGATCGACGGCGACGCCGTCCACGGCGCCTGATCTCAGGCGGCGATGCCCAGCGCGAGGCCGTGCAGGATGTCGCGCTCCGAGGCGGTGAAGCCGTCCGCCTCCAGCGCGTCGAGTGCCGCCAGCAGCACGATCGACCCGCCGATGATCAGCGGAGCGCGCCCGCGGTCGATCGCCGGATAGCGCGCGTGGCGCTGCTCCGCGGTCATCGGCGCGAGCTTCACGATCCACATCGACACGGCGTCGCGGTCGACGCGGTGGCCGTGGATCCGCTCGGCGTCGTACCCGGGCAGTCCGAGGTCGAGCGCCGCGAGGGTCGTGGCCGTGCCGGCCACGGCCACCGGCTCGGCGGTCGCCGCGGCCACGAGCTCGGCGGGGAGGTGGCGGTCGAGCAGGCCGTCGACCTCCTCGCGTGCCGTGGTCATCTGGTCGGGCCCGACCGCGTCCTCGCTCAGCCAGCGCTCCGTCGCCCTCACGCAGCCGGCCTGGAGCGAGACGGCGCCGAGCACGGCATCGCCCTCGCCGACCACGATCTCGGTGGACCCGCCCCCGACGTCGATCACGGCCAGCGGGCCCTCGGCGATGACGGACGATGCGACGCCGCGGAAGGTCGCCCGCGCCTCCTCGTCGCCGGTCAGCGTGCGGGCGGCGATGCCGAAGTCGCGCGCCAGCGCGTGCATGAACTGCTCGCCGTTGCGGGCGTCGCGCACGGCGCTCGTCGCGCTGGCGAAGATGACGTCCGCGCTCTTCTCGCGCGCCCGCTCCACGTACTCCCCGACCGTCTTGCGCGTGCGGCCCATGGCCTGCTCGGAGAGTCGGGCGTCGCGGTCCACATGTGCGCCGAGGCGGGTGATCGTCAGGTACCGCTCGACCTCCTGCACCGCGCCGCTCTCGACATCGGCGATCAGGAGGCGCGTGGAGTTCGTGCCCATGTCGATGACGGCCACCCGCATGCGCGAAGCCTACGGCCGCGCCCCGCGGACCCTGAGCCATGGCCCGTTCGATTGCGCTACATTCCGTCGTGCGCCGCGGGGTGGAGCAGTCTGGTAGCTCGTCGGGCTCATAACCCGAAGGTCGCAGGTTCGAATCCTGCCCCCGCTACTCCTCGGCCGGCGGTCGCGCCGAGCCGGCCGCCGCTCCTCGGGGATCGCCGCCGGGCCGCGCGCCGCAGGCGACGCAGCGTCTGCGGGCGCCGGGGACCCCGGGTAACGTTCGATTTATTCCGGTGTACAGTGGGCATCGGCGCCCCGTAACCCGATCCACGTCGGCCGCCGTCGCATCCGTGTTGCCGTCCGACCAACGCCACTCGCTGACCGTCTCGATCGTCGCCGAGGGGCGCGGTCCTGCGCTTGCGTACCCGCTGGAGGTGCAGCGGCTCGTCGGGGTGATGTCGCCGTCGGAACCGGACCGTCCGCTCCGGGAGCACACGCATCCCGAGGACCTCGCCCAGCTCGACGCAGTTGAGTCGGCAGTCGCCTCCGGCGACGCAGCGGCAGCGGAGGTGCGGCTGCTCGCCGCCGATGGCGTGTCGCGGTGGTTCTCGGTCCTGGCGATGCCGACGCGGGACAGCGCTGGTCGTGTGGTCGGGCACGTCGCCGCGTGGCGCGATATGGACGGGGAGATGAGCCTGCGGGAGGATCTCGTGGACTCCGAGCGGCGGTTTCGCCTGCTGGCGGAGACGGCATCCGACATCGTCTACGAGGCGGGGGCGGACCGCTGCGTGACCTGGGTGTCGTCGTCGATCGAGCGCGCGCTCGGATGGACGCCGGAGGACCTCGTCGGCACGTGGATGTCGGACCTCGTGCACCCGGATGACCTGGCCTGGTCGACCGCGCGGCGCGATCGCATCTACGCGGGCGATCCGGAGGCGGAGGCCGAGGGCAGCTTCGTGCTGCGCCTGCGCACGAAGGACGGCGGGTACCGGTGGGTGTCGACGACCCTCACGACGCATCGCGCCGACGACGGCACGCCGATGCAGTTCACGGGGGGCATGAAGGTCATCGATGACGTGATGGAGGAGCGCCAGCGGCTCGCGGAGTCCGAGGAGCGCTTCCGCCTGCTCGCCGAGAACGCCGCCGACGTCGTCTACCTGATGCGAGACCAGCGGGCGGTCTGGGTCTCGCCGTCGGTCACGGCGGTGCTCGGCTGGAGCGCGGAGGAGTGGCTCGCGGGCGGTTTCGACGAGTACGCGCATCCGGATGATGCCGACGAGATCGCGCGATGCCGCGAGGATGTCGCCAGGGGTGGGCGCGCCGAGGCGGAGGTGCGCGCCCGCACGCGCGACGGCGCGTACCGCTGGGTGCAGGTGAACGCCGGGCCCTTCGTCGACGCCGACGGTCGCCGGGACGGCATCGTCGCCTCGTTCCGCGTCATCGACGAGCAGGTGGCCGCGCGCCGGGAACTCGAGCGGCGGGCGACCTACGACGAGCTGACCGGCGCGCTCAAGCGCGGTCCTGCGCTCGACCGGCTCGAGACGGCCGAGGACGGATTCGCGGTGCTGTACGTCGACCTCGATGGCTTCAAGGAGATCAACGACACCTGGGGGCATGCGGTCGGCGACACGGTGCTCACATCCGCGGTGGAGCGCATGGCCGCGCTGGTGGGGGGACACGATGCGGTCGCCCGTGTCGGCGGTGACGAGTTCCTCGTCCTCCTGACGGGGGCGGTCGACCGTTCCGAGGCGGAGGCGGTGGCCGACGCGATCCGCGCCGCACTCGCCGAACCGGTGCCGACACCGGCCGGTCCGGTGGTCGTCACGGGCAGCGTCGGCATCGCCCTGCGGCGCCCGGGCGAGGCACCCGAGGCGACGGTGACCCGCGCCGACCGGGAGATGTACCGGGCCAAGGGCGCCCGGGGCGCTGCAGGACGCCGATCCGGCGCCGACCGTCGCGCCTGACCCACCGGCAGCGCCGGACGGTCGGCGGATTTCGGTCGTAGGATCAGGGGACCGCACCGGAGAGGACCGCAGCATGGACGCCACGCGCCACGCCAACCGCATCGCGATCGTGACGGGCGCCGGCAGCGGCATCGGCCGCGCGACCGTGCTCCGCCTCGTCCGGGAGGGCGCGCACGTCGTCGGCTGCGACGTCGCGGAGGAGGGACTCGACGGGACGCGGATCGCCGTCGAGGCGCTCGGCGGGTCCGTGCGGCTGGTCACCGCGGACGTGACACGACAGGCGGACATCGATCGGCTGATGGGCGAGGCCGGTCCGCGGGTGGACGTCCTCGCGAACGTCGCCGGGATCATGGACCACTTCGTCCCGCTGGACGCGCTCGACGATGCGACGTGGCAGCGCGTGCTCGACGTCAACCTGACCGGCGTCATGCGGCTCTCCCGCGCCGTCGTGCCGCTCATGCGCGCGGCGGGCGGCGGGGCGATCGTCACCGTGGCGTCGGAGGCATCGCTCCGCGCGGGGGTGTCGGGGGTGACCTACACGACCTCGAAACACGCGGTGATCGGCCTCGTGCGCAGCATCGCGTGGTCCTACGGACCGGACGGCGTCCGGTCCAACGCGGTGCTTCCGGGCGCCGTCGAGACGGGCATCGGCGCGACCGCGTCGCCGACGGTGCCCGGCACCATGGAGCGCGCCATGCTCGCGATGGCGACGATGCCGCCCACCCCGGCGCAGCCGGACGAGATCGCGACCGTCATCTCGTGGCTTGCGAGCGACGAGGCGTCGAACGTGAATGGCGCCCTGGTCACCGCCGACGGCGGTTGGTCCGCGGGCTGACGACGGTTTGCCGCGGTACCCGGGCGGGTAGGCCCTCGGTGTGGAGCACCTGCGCATCGGGATCCTGGCGCCCCCGTGGATCCCGGTTCCCCCGCCGGCCTACGGCGGGATCGAAGCGGTGCTCGCCACGCTGGGGGCCGCACTCGTCCGCCGGGGGCATGCCGTCCGCATGGTCGCGCCCGAGGGGTCCCGGATCGCGGGCGTCGAGATCGTCGAGACGCCGCTCCCGACGCTGCCGATGGGCGACGTGGTCGGGGACTTCGCCCACGCGTTGGCGGGGCTCGATGCCCTGCGGGACGTCGACGTCGTGCTCGACCACTCGGGGGTTGCCGCAGCGGCGCTCGCCGATGCCCATCCGGTGCCCATGCTCCACGTCTGCCACGGATCGTCCGTCGGCGTGCTCGGCCAGGTCTACGTCGGACTCGCCCGACGGGTCCGTACGCTGCGGCTCGTCGCCATCAGCGAGACGCAGCGCCGTTCGCTCCCGCCCGCCGCCACGGTCGGCGTGTGCCACAACGGCCTCGACGTCGATGACGTGCCGTTCGGCGACGGCGGCGGCGGCTACCTCGCCTTCGTCGGTCGCATGGCGCCCGAGAAGGCGCCGGACGCAGCCATCCGCATCGCGCGCGCGGCCGGCCTGCCGCTGCGGATGGCGGCCAAGTGCCGCGACGAGCGCGAGCAGGCCTACTTCGACGCCCGCGTCCGACCGCTGTTGGGGCCCGACGTCGAGTGGCTCGGCGAGATCGACCACGCGGCGCGCGGGCAGCTGCTCGCCGACGCGCTCGCGCTGGTCTTCCCCATCACGTGGGAGGAGCCGTTCGGGATGGTGATGATCGAGGCGATGGCGGCGGGTACGCCCGTGCTTGCGACGCCCCGCGGCGCGGCGCCCGAGATCGTCGTGGACGGGGTGACGGGCTACCTCCGGCATGGCGAGGCGGAACTCGCCGGTGCCGCCGGCCGCGTGGGCGCCATCGACCGTTCCGCGTGCCGGGCGCACGTCGAACGCCACTTCTCGGGCACCGCCATGGCGCGGGCCTACGAGCGCGTCATCCGGACGACGCTCGAGGACGCGCACACGCCTACCGCGCTCGCGGGCTGATGGCGACCGGCGGTCGACGGCACGAACCGGCCGTCTTCGCCGGCGGTCGCACGATCGCGCTGATTCACGGTCTGACGTTCGCGGTCTCGGATCCCAGCGGCGAGATCGACACCGGCCACGAGGGACTGATCGCCGGCGACACCCGTCATGTCAGCCGCCTCGTCGTGCGCGTCGACAACGCACCGGTCCAGGCGGTCGGCGCCGCGATGCTCGGCCCGGACATCGCACGCTTCGCGGGTACGGCCGTCACCCGCGATACCTCGCCGGACGCCCCGCTCGAGGTGCACCGCACGCGTGCGGTCGGCGACGGGGTGTTCGTCGAGGAGATCGAGCTCCACTGGTGGGGAACGGTCGCGCGCGAGGTGCCGGTGATCGTCGAGGTCGACGCCGACTTCGCCGATATCTTCGAGGTGCGGGCGCTCGACGCCGACGTGGGCACGCCGCGCCGTCGCCACCCCGTGGACGTCGAGTGGACGGCCGATGGCATGGTGCTGCGCGAGCTTGGCGTGCACCTCGAGACGCGCGTCACGTGCGATCCCCCGCCCGATGGCCGCGCGGCCGCCGGGATGGTCTGGGCCGCCCACGTGCGGCGTGGCGAGCCGTGGCGGATCATCGTCCGCATCGACACCGGGCGGGAGTCCAGTGTGCCCGAGGCCCCGCGGCCGGCGGCCCTCGAGGACCCCGTCGTGGCGAGCGTTCCGCCCATCCTCGCGCGTGCCTGCGTGGCCGGACTCGCGGACCTCGACGCGCTCAGCCTCGCCGACCCCCTCGATCCGACCCGCGCCGTCACGGCGGCCGGCATTCCCTGGTTCGTGGCGCTGTTCGGCCGCGACAGCCTGATCGCGGCCCGCCAGGCCCGGCTGTTCCGCCCGGAGCGGCTCGTCGACGCGCTCTGCGCGCTGGCGGTGCGCCAGGGGGTCGAGGACGACCCCGAGCGCGAGGAGCAGCCCGGCAAGGTGCTGCACGAGGTGCGCCTCACGCGGCGGCCGTGGCTGCAGGGCGCCACGGGGACGGCGGACGGCACGCGGCCGTACTTCGGCTCGGTGGACGCCACGCCGCTGTTCTTGATGGCGCTCGGGACCGCGCTGCGCTGGGGCGCGCCGCGGTCGGCGGTCGTCGATCTCATGCCCGCGGCGCACGCGGCGCTCGCGTGGCTCCGCGGACCGGGCGATCCGGATGGCGACGGCCTGATCGAGTACGCCCCGTCCACGCCGCACGGCCTGCGCAACCAGGGCTGGAAGGACTCGGCGAACGCCATCCAATGGCCCGACGGCACGCTGGCCGAGGGGCCGATCGCCGTCGTCGAGGCGCAGGCGTACGCGTATCGGGGGCGACTCGACTTCGCGCAGGTGCTGGATGCGATGGGCGAACCCGACGAGGCCGAGGAGCTGCGCGAGGAGGCCGAGGAGCTCCGACAGGCGATCTGCCGGCGATTCTGGGTGGCGGGCGACGACGGGTCGCCGGGGTACTTCGCCGTCGCCCTCGACGGCGACAAGCGCGCCGTCCGGAGCGTGGCGAGCAACATGGGTCACCTGCTCTGGTGCGGCGTGCCGGATCCGCCGGCTGCCGCGGACGTCGCCGCCCATCTGACCGGAAGCGGCCTCGCCAGCGGGTTCGGCCTGCGGACGCTGTCCGCGCGCATGGCGGGCTTCAACCCCAACGGCTACCACGTGGGCTCCGTCTGGCCCCACGACACCGCCATCGCGTGCGACGGGCTCCGGCGCTACGGCCACCTCGAGGCCTGCCACACGCTGGCCACGGGGCTGATGGACGCGATGGCGATGTTCGAGCTGCGCCTGCCGGAGCTCTTCGGCGGCCACGACCGGGCCACGCACGAAGCGCCGATCCCGTTTCCGACCGCGTGCCGCCCACAGGCCTGGGCCGCCGGTGTCCCGCTCCAGCTGGTCGCCGTGTTCCTCGGCATCGAGCCGAACCTGACGGAGGGCCGGATCGTGATCGCACCGGCGCTGCCGCCGGGGATCGACGAGCTCGCGGTGCACGGCATCCGCTTCCCCACGGGGCGCCTCTCCGTACGCGTCCGCCGGTCCGGCGAGACCGACATCTGCGAGGCGCCGCGCGGCGTGGCGATCGAACTGGCGGCCGGATAATTTCCCTTTTCCGGCAAACTAGTAAGGTCTTTTATTGCGCGTTTCCGGAAAGGCCTCACCACATTCGGTCGGATTGAATAACTCCAGGAGGGCCGCACCCCGCGTGCGGTCGTGAGGAAGGAGACCGGATGGATACGGTGCTTGCCGCCGCTCAGGTGTACCCGGAGCAGGTGACGACGAACCAGCTCGTGCAGAACCTCGTCTACGCGTCAGGCACGGTGGGGGCGATCTTCGTCCTCGTCGGCCTCCTGCTGATCGACGCCGGTGGCCTGCGACGCCGGAACATCGGCAACGCGACCGCTGAGAAGCTGATCGGCTTCTTCATCGGCTTCGCCGTGTACTTCGGCATCGGCTTCGCCATGTGGGCGGCGCAGTACAACCGGCCGTTCTACGGCAGCGCGTTGGAGGCGATGACGGAGACCGCCAAGCAGTTCTGGGTCGGCGGCAACCTGTCGAACGATCTGGCGCAGTACGTCGACCCGGCGGTCTGGCCAGCGCTGAACAGCTTCCAGATCTTCATCTTCTTCCTGGCCTGCTTCGCCGGCCTGATCAACGTGCTGCTGCACTTCGCGGTGTCCGAGCGGATGCGGCCGATCGCGTTCTACATCACCTGCGTGGTGGCGACGATCGTGTCCTCCCTGCTCAGCTACGCGACGTGGGGTTCGGTCGGCTGGCTGACCAACCTCGGCTTCCACGACTTCTTCGGAGTCGGATTCGTCTACATGTTCACGGGCGGCATGGCGCTGGTGTTCGCCATCGCGCTCGGCCGTCGGCCCGGCATGTACGAGTCGCATCCGAAGGTGAGCGAGTACCGCATCCCCAACAACGGTCTCGTGATCGGCGGCGTCGCGACGGTGTTCGCGGGTCTGCCGATGGTGATCCTGTCGTGCCTGTTCTTCTTCGATCCCGAGGCGCTCGCCGTCAGCGTGACGATGGCGGAAACCAGCGTCGGCATCGCGTTCAACAACTACGGCATGGCCTGGGCCGGCGGTGTGCTGGGCGGTGCGGTCATCGCCTACCTGACCAAGAAGTACAGCTACATCGCCCTCGGTGCGTTCGGCGGCTACGTCGCTTGCGCGTCAGCGATGGACGTGTACAAGCCCTGGCAGACCTTCCTCGTGGCGCTCGGCGCTCCGGTCGTCGCGTTCCTGGTCTACGAGCTGATGAAGAAGCGCGGCATCGACGAGCACAAGCTGATTCCGCTGTTCGTCGGCTGCGGCACGTACGGCATGATCATGGTCGGCCTGATCGCCTGGGGCACGCCGAAGGGCGGCTACCTCGGCTATGACGCGCCGTGGGCCTTCCAGGGCGCCGAGATCACCCTCTGGTGGCAGCTCATCGGCAGCGCGTTCATCCTCGCTGTCGGCATCGGCACGGGGCTGGTCCTGACGCTGATCTTCAAGGCCCTCGGGATCCTCCGGGTCTCCGACGACGATCAGGCCGAGGGTCTGGACCGCGTCTTCTGGGGCATGGAGCCGGACGTGCAGCCGATCGGCGAGTACGTCGAGGCCCCGCGCGCATCCGCCGCGCCCAGCGCGGCGGCGGACTCGTCGACGATCGATCGCTGACCCTCCTGGCGTAAGCGGCCGGCGGCGGCCTCTCCAAGGACGCCGCCGCCGGTCGCTGCTCCAGGAGCACGCTCCGGCCTGACGTGGTCAGCGCTCGGGGTGCGTGGCGTTCCGGGGTGACGCGAACGGGTCGACCGACGCGTCGTCCGGGAAGCGATCCGGCGCGGGCCACGGCGCCAGCGTCAGGAGCAGGGTGGAGGTCTCGACGGCGCGGATGCCGTGGCGCTCGCCCGGCTCGAAGGCGATCAGCGTCCCGGGACCGCAGCCGGTGCGGTCGTCGCCGGCGGTGATCTCCACGGATCCCTCGAGCACGTGGAGGAGCGCGCGCTCCTTGACCTGGTGGTCCGCCATCTCCTCGTGCCCGTCGAGGCGCAGGAGGATGACCCGTGCCTCGGGCGTGGACATCATCACGTGCGGCCGATCGACCTCGGCCGCCGCGCTCGTGCAGTCCCAGATCCGCATGCGCGCACCGTAGCCATGCGGCGTCGGTCGTCGGCTCGGCGCGTCCGTGCCGTCGCGGCGGATTGCCCGCGTTCCCACTTCGGTCCGGCGGGGTACACCGGAGCCGTGACGGACTTCCTCACCCGCCCGCCCGCTGGCCGGCGGACCCCCTGGGGACCTGGCAGGCCTTCACGCTGGCGGTGCTGGGCACCGCGATCTGGTTCGTCTCCGGTCCGCTGTTCGGGTGGTCGGACACGTGGCAGCTCGTGGTGAACACCGCCACGACGGTGCTGACCTTCCTGGCTGTGTTCCTCATCCGGCACGCGCGGAACCGCGACGCCAAGGCCCTGCAGCTCAAGCTCGACGACCTGCTCGTCCGGCTCGATCAGCACGACACCCGGGTCGCGGGCATCGAGCAGGGCTCGCTGGCCGAGTTGGCGGAGTTCGGGTGCCGCCGCGCGGACCCGCGTGCGCTGGAGTCGGATGACGGGTTGATCAGGCCTCGCGCAGCGCGGCGCGCTGCCGCTCCATCAGCGAGCACCAGTCCCACTGGGCACCCCCCATCGCGTCGACCTCGTCGAGCAGTCGCGCGATGATCGCC
>JAUMCA010000076.1:0-32783 GCA_032119475.1 Thermoleophilia bacterium
GGCGTGGTGATGATCGTGCTGTTCGCGCTCATCGGCGCGATCGGCGGTGTCGTGCAGGCCCTCGTGATCGCGCGCGCGGATCTCCCCGATCCGCCGCAGTTCACGGCTCCGCTGACGCTGATCCTGTTCTCCACGCTGACGTGGGTCAGCACCGGGAGCATCATCGCGTTCGCGTTCTCGTGGCGCGACCAGCTCGCCGACTCGCTCCGGGGCTCGGAGGTGCGGGCGCAGGAGACGCGCGACGCGCTCAGCCGCTCGACCGACCTCGAGGCGTACCGCCGACGCGTCGTCCGGCGACTGCTGCGCGAGCGCACGTTGCCGGCGCTGGTCCGTGTCGACGGCGAGCTGCGAGAGCACGCCGCGACAGCGGCACTGACGTGCGCCGATGCGCTCGAGGATCTCGCACGCCAGGACGTCCGTACGATCTCCCACCTGCTGCACCCGGTCACCCGAGCTGACGACCTGGCCGCCGCCCTGACCGCCGTCTGCCGTCCGCTCGGCGTGGTCCCGACGATACCGGATCGTCCACCGCCGATGGACCCCGAGACGATCGACCGGGCGTCGTTGACCACGGCGGAGCTGCTGCTCGAGCAGGACGACGCCGTGCCGCGTCCGCCGCTCACCGCGACGTTCGAGGGCACCTCCACGGCGACGGCGCTCGTGATCAGCCACGGACGCACCGTCCGCATCCCGGTCGGCCAGCCGGCCGTGACGAGCACCGCGCCGCGTCCCCCGCGGTGGTACCAGATCGCTCCGGCCCCCTACGGCATGCCGTGGGTCGCGATCGCCCTGCTCAACGCCTTCAGCGTTCTGGTCGCCACGCTCGCCGCGGGGTCGGGGCTGTGGGCTGCGGCGTTCGTCGACATCGCGGTGATCACGACGGGCACCGCCGCGCTGGATCGCCTCCTTCGCCTCCCGATCGTGCGGCGCGCATCGTCGCGGGCGCAGTGGTTCTTCATCGGCGGCTACGTGGCCGCCCTCGGCGCTCTGGCCGGAGGCGTCTGGGGCTCGCTGATCGGCGGGGAGGCGCTGTCGGTGGCGATTCTCGGGCTCGTCTGCGCGTTGGGCATGGGCCTGTTCCTCCCCGGCATCCGCGTCTGGTCGTCGGCGATTCGCGAGCTGCGCACCGCAGCCGTGCTCGATGGCCTCGCCGTCGCGGCCACGGCCGTCCGCGAGCGTGTTCGCGCGCGCGCGGCGACGACCGCGGCCGCCGAATCCCTGCACGCGGCGGTGCAGAGCCAACTGCTCGCGGTGGCCGGTGCGTTCGCGGCCGACACCCCCGAGGATCTCCGGCGAAATGCGCTGTCCATGCTGGACGACGTGACCCGCCGATCGCTTCCGGCGATCGTCGCGCAGCTCGCATCGCCGGCCGGCGACGATGAGGCGGTCCTGCTCGACGCGTCCGTCCTCGCGTCGGTCTGGCCGAAGGTGGCGATCAGCATGCGCGTCCCGGACGCCATGCCGCCGCCGGCGCTGCGGCTCTTCAATTCGGTGGTGGTGGAGGTGGTCGGCAACGCGGTGCAGCACGGGCGCGCCGACGCGGTCGACGTGCAGGCGGACCTCTGGCCCGGTGCGCTCACGATCACGGTGGACGACGACGGCAGCGGTGTCGCACCGCACATGCAGGACGGTCTCGGTCTCGCCGCGATCCGCGCGATCGCCAGCGAGTGCTCGCTGCGCCCGCGCCCCGCCGGCGGCACGCGGTTCGAAGTGCGGTTGCCGTACCTGGCCTGATGCCGCTGCGTTCGAGGCCGTCCGACGCCCGCGCACCGCTCGTCTGGCACCTACGCGCGGGCGGAAGAGCGGGATCGCCGCCCGGCTAGCGGCGTTGCCGATCGCGAGATTCGACCTCGCGGACCCAGCGCGCGTGGTTGCGGCGCGCCCAATCGCGGTCGACGTCGCCCGTGACGATGCCGCGGGTCGCCGCGCGGGTCGCCGGGTGGAGGAGGGCCAGGTAGAGGTGGCCGCACGTCAGGATGACGATCAGGATCGTTGCGAGGTCGTGGACGTCGACGGTGCCGCCGAACCGGAATGCGGTGTTGCGCTCGCCGAGCCACAGCAGGACGCCGGTGATCGCGAGGACGACCATCAGGCCCATCGTCACCGAGGCTGCGAGCTTCTGTCCCGCGTTCCACCAGCCCTGGTCCGGCGCGCCGTCATGGTCGAACAGGCGACGCGGCCCTCCTCGCAGCCACGCGATGTCGTCCTCGTCGAGGGTGTCGGTTTCGCGCACCATCTTGCCGAAGTCCCGCGGTCGAACCGCGATCAGGAGCACGAGCCCGACGCCGAGGGCGATCGCGCTGTACAGGTGCCATTGCTTCGCGAGGGGGCGGTTCATCACCTCGGTCAGGGCCGGGAAGTACAGGCACAAGCCCGTCCAGAGCATCGCGAAGAACGTCACGGCGACGAGGAGGTGGGCGAGCAGCTGCGCCGTCGAGAAGCGACGGATGCGTGCGGGTGCGGACGACTGCGCCGGCGTCGTCCGAGGGCTACCGGTAGGCATCCGTCCCGACCCAGGCGTCGGCTGCGTATCCGCGCGTCTCCCAGTACCCCGGCGTTTCCTCGGACGTGAACGTGATGGACCCGAGCCACTTGACGCCCTTGTAGCCGTACATCTGCGGGATGACGAGACGCATGGGCGAACCGTGCGGCCGCGTCAGCGGCGCATCATCCATCTCCGTCGCCAGCAGGACGTCGGGCAGCTGGAACTGCTCGAGCGTGATCTGATCGAAGTACGGCTCCTCGAGCGACTGGAAGGTGACGTAGCGCGCGGATGGCTTCGGGGTGACGGTGTCGATGATCGTCTGCGGCGTCATGCCCTTCCAGCGGACGTCTTCCACCGACCAGCCGGTGACGCAGTGGAAGTCGGCGACCCGCGTGGTCATCGGCAGCGCCTGGACGTCGTCCCAGGTGAGCACGACGGGGTTGTCGACCTCGCCGTCGATCGTCAGGGTGTACGACGCCGGATCGAAGGTGGGCATCGGGTCCTGCACGTTGTAGATGCGCCAGCCGTTCGTGGGCGCGATGCCCTCGAGGCCGGCGGCGCTACCGAGGTCTCCGATCGCCTGCCCGACGCCGATGCCGCCGAGCTTGGAGAACGCGGCGACACCGACGGCCCCGAGCATGATCGTGCCGAGGAACGCGCCACGGCCGAGCGGAAGCCGACTGCGGGGCACCTCTCTCGGTCGGTCCGGGAGTTCGTCCATTGGCCCTCTCACTGTGGCAGCCGGTGCGCGTGTCGACCACGACACGGGCGTGCTCACCCAAGTATCGCTCCGGAATGGTTGGTCGGTTTGACAGGCACCGCGAGGGACCGCCCGACGGGGCTGGCGAGGAATACGCCTCCGCCGGCGCCTTCACCTCCAGGCCGCAACGCCACCGCGCCCGCTCGCCGCGTCAACGACCTCTGTGATGACCACGCCCCGGGGGAGCTGTCCTGCAGCACCGCGCGCCGTCGCAGACGGTGCGGCGACGCACGCTGGCGGTGCGGGGCGGGTGGAGTTGGGTCCACCCGCCCCGCGTGATTCCTACCAGCAGCGGCCGCCCTGGACCCACTTCTTCATGAACCAGGTGCAGTCGTCGGAGGCGAAGAGGGTCACGCCTTTGGGGCTGACGCCGTAGTAGTCACCCTCGCGCCAGTAGAGGAGGTTCCTGGTCCTGTCGAAGCCGATGATCCAGTTGATTTTGTCAGACGGAACAAAGAGGAGCTGCGGGTAGATCAAGGCATACGCCGCGGGCGAGAACCAGTAGCCGCCGAGGTCCACCAGTCCGACGTTGTTGAACGCGATGAATGGGGCAGGAGGGGAGAGAAAGATCTGCTGGTACCACCCCCCGACATTTTCCGGGTACGTGCCGATCTCGTTCCAGCATTGGACGAGTCGGCTGGAGTAGATGCCGTTGCATCTCCTCGCGCGAGTTGCGGGTGTCGCCGCGCGGACGGTCGACTTCGCGGCGGTGTCGGTGGTCGGGAGTTCGGGTTGTGCGATGCGGTTGGGCATGTCGACGTACACGTCGACGTGCGCCATCGCGGTCGGCTCGGGATCGGGTGCGATGTCGGTGGCTGTCTCGACGATCTGCTCGATCTTCTTGTCGAGGACGTTCTGGACGCGTGGGCGGGTGATGATCTCGGCTTCGAAGCGGAGCGTGGAGCCCGTGCGCGACCCGTCACGCAGTCGCACGACGACTTCGTCGGTGCCGGTTTTGGGGCGTAGCACGGCGCGGGGCGCGTTCGTGTCGAACTGGCCGGTCTCGTCGCCGTACTCGGTCCAGTACATCATCAGGTGCTTGGTCGACAGGGTCGCTGTGGTTTCGGACGCGTTGAGCTCGCTCACGCCCACCTGGTTGGGCACGCCGCGCAGGACCAGCTGGTAGAGGCCCGGCTTGCCCGTGATCGGCGTGAACGTCGCCGACTTCGCATCGACGTCGAAGAGGAAGTCGATCGCATCGGAGGGGTTCGCCTGTGCCCCGGCGGCACCGACGAGCAGCGCCGCACTCGCGATCAGACTGGCGAGGAGGGCGCCGACGCCCCGCCGTTTGGACAGGGCAAGGGGTTTCGTCGTGTGCATGCCGCGACCGTATGCGAGCAGTGGTGCCTGCACCACCCCCCGACAACACGCCGCGGGGCTAGCCCCGCTCTCTGCTGCTGGACAGGTGCGTGAACCTGAACGTCCTTGTACGTTCGTCGCATGACCTCTCAGCCGCACCATCTCCGGGCGTTGCGCTCGCGCATGACTGCGCTTGTCGCGACGCTGATCATGCTCGCGCTGCTTCTGCTGGGCGCGGTGAGTGCGCAGGCGAAGCCGGGTGATCCGCCGGTGGACTTCCTGTTGGGGGTGAATGCGTCGTCGGCGTCGTTCACGCCGAGTGCGGACACGCCGGGCGCGTACGAGTTGGTGCTGCGGGGTGTGCCGGACGAGGTCGATGTGACGGAGCTGACGCGGGCGAAGACGACGGCGTCGCTGCCGATGTCCGTCTTCATGCTGTACTGGACGGCGTACGGCGATGAGACGGGCCAGTTCGAGACCAATCCGCCGCGCGCGGTGCTGCAGGCCGCTGACGCCGCGGGCAACCTCCAGCAGATAGTCGTGCGGCTGAGTGACGGGTCGCGGAGAGGGTCGACGTTGCGGTTCGACGCGGAGATCGTCACCAGCGAGAACGTGCAGAACGTGCTCGATGCGAAGGTCGACGAGGTCGTGGAGACGGAGCCGCCGGGTGAGCCCGTGCTCGTGACCGAGCCGACGACCCTGGCCGACGTCGAGCTGTTCGTCGACATGCCGAAGAGGATCGCCCAGCCCGAGCCGGAGTCCCCGCGACAGACACGGACGTGGATGCCGAACGGCGGAAACTGCAACGGGGTGTTCTCAAGCCGCCTGCGCAACTGCTGGGACAACATTCCTGCATTCTCGAGTACGACCAGGTTATTCGTCGGCGGCCGAGGGTTCGCCTACGACCGCGTCGGCGAGGTCGACCTCGGTGGCTACTACTGGAACCCGGTGGCGTGGCCCCAGGGTTTCGAAAGCAATCGGAACTTCGTGTTCTGGGCCTACGGTGACTTCTACGGCATCCACAGGAGCGGAATCCCGTTCTGGACGACGGAGAGGTGCACGTGGTTCATGGCACGGTGGTTGCCCGGAGGAAGTTGCTGGTGACCACCGCGGCGTAGCCGGGCAACGGCGGTGGCCGGTCTGCGGCGGCAACGCCGCGCACCTGCCCGGCGGTCCGGCGGAGACAGTGCGGGGACGGCACGCGCTGGTCGACGCGCCGGGCGCGGAGGTCGGTGACGCACGCGTGCCCGGTCCGGCGGCGTCCAGTTCCCGCAGCGCTGCGCTGCGGTGTCCGCGGCGTTGCCTGCGACACCCCGCAGTCGAGCAGGCCAACCGCGGGGTCGGCACGTGGCGTCTACGATCGTCGAGACGAAGGGATCTCCCGTGTCCGACTATCGCGACTTCGCCCTGCTCGAGTACGAGTACGTTCGCCGGAAGCTCCTTCCGGACTTCGACTGGACCTGCTTCGACACGCCGTCGCCGCGGACGCCGCCTTCACGGCCGCTGGCCGAGGCCCGCGTTGCCCTGATCAGCACCGCGGGCGCGCACCTGCCCGACGATCCTCGTCATGCCGGCGGGTCGGACGGCGACCACACGTACCGCGAGATTCCACGGGACGCGGTGGAGGTCGCGCTCCACCACGGCGGGTATGACACCAAGCGGGCTCGACTCGACCCCGACGTCGTGTTCCCCTTGCGCCTCCTGCGGACGCTCGCCGCCGACGGCGTCATCGGCGAGGTCGCGCCGACCGCCTACGGCTTCATGGGATACATCCCCCATACCGCTCCGCTGCTCGCCGAGACGGGCCCGGAAGTCGCCCGTGCCCTGATCGGCGATGCCGTCGATCTCGCCCTCCTCGTCCCGGCTTGACCGGTCTGCCAGCAGTCGGTCGGACTGCTGCAGCGGGTGCTCGACGATCACGGCGTCCCGACCGTGTCCATCACGCAGGTTCCCGAGATCACCGAACTGGCGAAGCCGTCGCTGTCGTGCTTCGTGGCGCATCCGTTCGGATTGACGCTCGGCGCCGTCGATGACAAGGACACGCAGCGCGCCGTCCTGACGGCCGTCTTGGAGACCGCGTACTCGGACGCGCCGGCGGGCTCCATCGTCGACCTCGGATTCGCGTGGGAGATCGACGACCTGCGCGAGCGTCAGCTCCGCAAGGACGCGCACTGAGGCGACCGTGCGTGCGCGCGGCGGCCGTGCTCGGCGCGCTCTACCCACCGGTCAGTGCACGAGCCACTTGAGCACGACGAGCACCAGTCCGAGCGCCACGTTGACGCCGATCGTGAGTGCAGTCGCCCGACGGCCGAGTCCGGCCGCGCGCGAGATGACGATGCCCCAGGCGATGAGTCCGACCACGCAGATCGCGATCCCGGTCCAACGCGCCTGCTCGACCGTCAGGACGTCGACCGCGGCCAGGAGCATCGGGGCGACGGGGGACAGGCTGGCCTGCGCCAGCGGCCACTCATCGCGCAGTGCGTGGCGGGCGTCCGCCCAGGTCACGTGCCGCCCGGCGCGGACGACGTTGCGCAGGATCGCCACGTGCACGTGGGCGAGCCAGAACACCGTCGACGTGATGACGACACCGAGGATGATCGTGATCGGCCCCCCGCTGATCGCCATCAGGAGCGACGCCGCGAGGATGGTGCCGTAGACGGCGCTTGCGAAGTCGCCGGCGCTCGTCGCGCCGGTCAGGGCCCAGCGCAGCAGGCGCGACTCGCCGGCCGGGTGCATGCTGGAGTCCGCCATCGCGCGCAGCGTATCCGGACGACGGGGATGCCCGCGGTGCACTACGGACCGGCCGCGATCATCGTGCGGCACGCTACGACGCATGCGAAGCGACCTCAACCTGATCGCGCTGGCCGCGGCCTTCATCCTCGGGACCCTCGGCTCCATGGCGCTCGTCGTCGGCCTGTCGTAGCCATGTGATCTCCCTCGCACAGCGGGGTTTCCCGCTGTGCGACTGCTCTAGAGTTACAGGTGTGATGCGCCTTGTCCTCGCGCTTGCAGCGGTCGCGCTGGCGCTGCCCGGCACGGCGTCGGCCCTGACTCCCTTCCGTCCGGGCGGAACGGACCTGTCCGATCGTCCCGCGGACATCGCGCGTGCCGCGGTCGACCAGCGGCCCGGCCTGTTCGACGGTGCGGACGACGCGGACCTCTCGCTGGCCGGGGTGCGTCGGGGCCCGGCGAACGTGACGGTCGTGCGCCTCGCCCAGGAGATCGATGGCGTCCCCGTGCTCGGCGGCGAGGTGGTCGTGGCGGTCGACCGGTCGCGCCGCATCGTGGCCGGCAGCGGAGAGGTGCTCGAGGGGCCCGGGCCTGACACGCACGCGGCGCTCTCAGCCGACATGGCTCGCTCGATCGCGATGCGCCAGATCGGTCGGACGCACGGGCCCGGATTGGTGGCCTCCGACGCCGCGCTCGCCATCTTCGATCCCACGATCTTCGGCGGTCCGGGTCTACCGGGCGGCACGCTCGTCTGGGACATGACCCTGGAACGTCCCGGGTTCCGGCATCGCGTGCTCATCGACGCGGATCGCGGCACCGTCGTGCTCGACCTCGACGATCTGGCGGGTGCCAAGGAGCGATACGTCTGCGATGCCGGGAACAGCATCGCGGCGACCACGGAGATCGCCGACTGCACGGCTGCGGACGCGCAGCTCGTGCGATCGGAGGGTGGCGCCGAGGCAGCGCTCGCTGACGCGAATCGGGCGTACGAGTATGCCGGCACCACCTATGACTTCTATGCGTCGCTTGGGCGCGACTCGATCGACGGCGCGGGTATGGCACTCAAGTCAACGGTGCGCGGCTGCCGCAGCGGGAGTTCGTGTCCGCTCGCGAACGCGTACTGGGATACGGACCATATGGTCTACGGAGCCGGCTACGCGGCCAGTGAGGATGTGGTGGCCCACGAGCTCACGCACGGGGTGACCGACCACGAATCCAACCTCCTGTACTGGATGCAGCCCGGAGCGATCAACGAGTCGCTGTCCGATGTCTTCGGCGAATTCGTCGACCTGACCTACGGCGGGGATGGCTCGACCTCGCGTTGGCTGATGGGCGAGGACATCCCCGGCGGCGCGATCCGCAGCTTGGCGAATCCGCCCCTGTACGGTGATCCCGACAGCACGGACAGCGTCAACTACTACGCCGGCACATGGGACAACGGCGGCGTCCACGTCAACAGCGGCGTCGGGAACAAGGCCGCCTACCTGATGGTCGACGGCGGGACCTTCGGGGGCGAGACGGTGTCGGGCATCGGTATCCCGAAGGCCGCGGCGGTCTGGTACCAAGCCGCGCGCCTCCTGCGCAGCGGATCCTCCTACGCCGACCTCGCGGTGGCCCTGCGGGACGGATGCGCGACCCTCGTCGGCACGGCCGGCGTGACGTCCAGCGATTGCCTGCAGGTCGGGAAGGCGACCACGGCGGTCAAGATGTCGGTTGCTCCCCCGTCGGCCCCCGTGCCGCAGGCCGCGGTCTGCTCGACGGGCACGCTGCGCACCGTCTGGGGCGACAGCTTCGAGTCCGGCTACGACAGCTGGTCCGTCGGCAGTTCCGCTGGCGGTGGCGCCTGGTACCCGAGCACGAACTACACGTGGAACGCCTATCCCGCGAGCGGGCGAGCCTCCGTGTTCGCCTACGACTTCGGCACGGCCGCCGACACATGGCTGCAGATGCGCAGCGGTGTCGCCGTCCCGGCGGGCGCATACCTGCGCTTCAACCACGCGTGGGAGTTCGTCGGCGACGGTGGCACGGTCGAGTACAGCACAGACGGCGTCACCTGGACCGACGTGACGGCGCTCGGCGCGGGCGCCATCGACGGCGGCTACACGGGAGTGATCACGACGCCCTCGACCAATCCGCGCGCCGGCACCAGCGCGTTCACGGGGAACAGCAACGGTCTGACCTCGATGCGCGTCAGCCTCGCGAGCCTCGAGGGCCAGAGCGTGCGCTTCCGCTTCCGCTACAGCGCTGATGCTGGAACGCGGTCCAAGGCCTGGTACGTGGACGACGTCGCGGTGTACGCCTGCGACGCCGCGACCACGACGAGCACGACGGTGACCGTCGCGCGTGACGTCCCGACGAAGCCGGCCAACGGCACGGTGCAGATGGTGCCGAGCGGGCAGACGGCCGGCACGGGAGACGTCTTCTGCCGCTTCGGTGACGCCGGCTGCGACGTTGCCTCGTCCGCCGGCTCATTCGTGACCCTCCAGGCCGTGCCGGACGACACGTCCGCGTTCGCGGGCTGGACCGGAGCGTGCTCGGGGAGTTCGCCAACCTGCGTGTTGCTCGCGACGCAGGCCAACGCGGTGACCGCGCGCTTCGCCTACACGGCGCCCGCGCCGCCGGCCGTCGTGTCGTTCACGCCGACCACGGCGTCGCCGACGACCGCCGAATCCCTCGCCTTCCGACTCGAGTTCGACGAGGCGGTAAGCGGCCTCCAGACCGATGACCTGTCCTACGGCACAAACGGGACGCTCACCTGCGACGCGCCGACGATCGCGGGCGTCGGCGGATCCACCTCCGTGTACGCGGTGACCTACGGCGGGTGCTCCGGCGATGGCGTGCTCCGGCCGACGCTCCTGAAGGACGCGGTCGCCGACGCCGACGCGTCAACCGGTCCGGCGCTGGCGACGCAGGCGTCCAGCGGGATCTCCCGCGCGACGCCCACGCCGCCCGTCGCACTGTCCTTCGGGCGGCTCACCGCGACGCCGACCACGTCGCCGAATCCGGTGTTCAGCGTTACCTTCGACGAGGACGTGTCGGGTGTCGCGGCGTCGGACTTCTCGATGGTCACGACAGGCCAGCTCGTCTGCTCGGTCGCCTCCGTGGCGGCATTCACCGCGCGCATCCACGACGTGACCGCGTCGTGCAGCGGCAGCGGCACGGTGAAGGCCGTCCTCGCTGCGAATGCCGTGGCCGACGAACTCGGCACGCCGGGACCCGCGTCGGCGGTCGACAGCGCCGTGACGACCGTCGACACGGCCCCGCCCGGCGTGGTGTCGTTCACGAGGATCGGCGCCACGCCGACGGCGTCGGATGAGCCGGCCTTCCGGATCACGTTCGACGAGGACGTCTCCGGCGTGGATGCGGGCGACTTCGACGATACGACGACCGGCAGCCTGGCCTGCGTCGTGGGCTCCGTCACGCCCGTGTCCGCCCGGGTGTACGACGTCGGCACGATCTGCAGCGGCGCGGGCACCGTCGCCGTCGTGCTCGCGGCCGGCAGCGCCGACGACGCACTCGGTACGGCCGGGCCCGCCGCAGCGGTCACGAGCGCCGTCACCGCGGTCGACACGGTCGCACCGCAGGTGCAGTCGTTCGCGCGTGTCGGCGCGAGCACGACGACGTCCACCCAGCCGGCGTTCCGCGTGACCTTCGACGAGGACGTCACCGGCCTGACCGTCGACGATTTCACGGTGGATGCGTCCGGCGGTCTCGTCTGCTCCGTCATCTCCGTCACCGCCGTGACGGGCCGCGTCTTCGACGCGGTGACCGCCTGCGTCGGGCAGGGCGACGTCGCACTGGAGCTCCGCGCCGGCGGTGCGCTCGACGTGGTCGGCATCGCCGGGCCGTCGGCCGCGGTCGTCAGTTCGGCGACGACGATCGTCGCAGCGCCGGCTCCGGCCGCGCCGACACCCGCAACGACATCACCCGCGGCCTCCGCACCGGCCAACGGAGGAGGCAGATCGACGCCGCCGTCGCTGCGCGCCGCGAGTGTGGCGTGGCGCGCCGCCGGGCGAGCGCTCACTGCGACCTTCAAGGCCAGCGCGGGCACGACGTACCGGATCGCCGCCACACGCGGCGGCCGGGTGGTCGCCGGGCGCTGCGCCATCGCGGGCGGCACCGCTCGCTGCCGCGTGGCGCTCGCGCGCGGGGCATGGCGCGTCGCCATCACCCCGTCCAGCGGCGGCCTCAGCGGGACGCCCGCGACGCGGTCGTTCACCGTGCGCTGACGGTCAGCGCCGCGGATGCGGCTCCATCGGCGGCCGCGTGATCGCGTAGACGCCGCTCGCGATGATCAGCGCCGCGCCGGCGAGCGTGGCCACGTCCGGGACGTCCCCGAACACGACGAAGCCCCACAGCACGGCCCACAGCATCGCGACGTACTCGATCACCGCGATGCCGCCCGGGGGTGCCGAGCGGTACGCGTAGACGAGCAGCGTGCTGCCGATGCCCGCCACCGGCCCGCACAGCGCCAGGAGCAGCGCGTCCGACCCCGTCGGCATCGCCCATGGTCGGAGCAGGAACCCGACGCTGCCCTCGGCCTGGAAGCCCTGGACGAAGGGCGCCAGCAGGAGGGCCACCCCGAGCGAGGCGACGACGTAGACGGTGTTCTGGTGCCACGAGATCACGGGCGCCGGAATCCCCTGTCCGATTCGCCGCGCGGTCAGCTGGCCCGTGGCGTAGAAGACCGCCGATGCCACGGGGAGCGCGATCGCCCAGGACTCCGCGTTCGACGGATGGGCGATCACGAGGACGCCGGCGAGGCCGACCGACACGGCAGCCCAGCGGCGCCACCCCTGGTGCTCCCCGGTGATCAGCCGGGACAGCGCGACCATGAACAGGGGCCCCGTGAACCAGAGGGCTGCCGTCGTGGCCAGCGGCAACTCCGGCAGGGACAGGTAGTAGCACGTGTACGAGGCCATCAGCAGGACGCCGCGGCCGGCCAGGGCGCGCGGCCGCTTGGTCCACAGGAGCGGCAGACCGCCGGCGCGCCAGACGAGGAACGTGAAGATCGGCAGGGCGGCGATGCCGCGGAAGGCGATCGTCTCCGTCACGGGATACGCACCCGACAGCGCCTTGATGATCGGGTCCTGGACGGAGAAGACGGAGACGCCGATCAGCAGCGCGACCGCGGGATGCACGGAGTGGCCGCGCGTCATCGGCGCGTGGCGGGCGGGGCGATCGCCCGCGTCATCGCGAAGGCGCCGCTCGCGATGATCAGGCCGGCGCCGACGAGGGTCCACGCGTCGGGGATCTCGCCGAAGAACACGAGCCCCCACAGCGTCGCCCAGATCAGCAGGGTGTACTCGATCACGGTGACCGCTCCGGGCGGCGCCTCACGATAGGCCTTGGTCAGGAGGGTCGTGCCGCCGACCGCGATCGGTCCGGTCAGGAGCAGGAGCACGAGGCCGGTCGCGTCCGGCATCACCCACGGGCGCAGGAGGAAGCCGCTGATACCGTCGACGTCGGGCGCGACGGCGAACGGTGCGGCGATCATGGTGAAGGCGAGCGCGCCGAGGAGGTAGACGGAGTTCTGGTGGAACGCCATGACCGTGGCGCTGCCGGCGTCGCCCTCGCGACGCGCGACGATCATCGCCAGCGCGTAGAACGCCGCCGCGGCGAGAGGCAGCAGGGCGGCGAGGCCGATGCCCCCGCCCGCCGGCTGCGCCGCCACGACGGCGCCCGCGAAGCCGATCAGGACCGCGACCCAGCGCTGCCACCCCTGCCGCTCGTGCAAGAGCAGCGGCGACAGGGCCACGACCCAGAGGGGGGCGGTGAAGTACAGGGCGACGACGTTCGCGAGCGGCATCGCGGGGAACGCGAGGAAGTACGCCGTGTACGAGATCATCAGGATCCCACCGCGGACGAGCAGGATCCCCGGGCGTCCTTCGGTCACGATGCGCCAGCCGCCGGCGCGGTGCAGCAGGACCGCGAAGATGGGCAGCGCCGCGAGCGAGCGGATCACGATCGCCTGCGCGACGGGGTATTCGCCCGCGAGGCTCTTGACGATCGGGTCCTGCATCGACATCACGAAGACGCCGAGGGCGAGGATGAACACGCCGCGGCGTGCGGCGTCGCGCGCGAGCGGACCGTCCACGCCCGGCACGCTACCGCCTGCCCCGGTACCCGCGCGGCGCGGCGGCCCCGTCGCGCATCATTTCCGGGTGGACGAAGCAGAGTTCCAGCGCCGCGCCGAGCGTGCATCGGTCGTCGAGGACTGGTTCCTGTGGCCGACCTCGATCGCGGCCGTGCTGTGCCTGCCCATCTACCTGATCCCGGCGATCACCAAGGCGTACTACATCGGGCCCGTGTCGACGGTGCTCGATTGGGTGATCTGGGGCGTCTTCGCGGTCGAGCTGGCCGTCCTGCTCGTGCTCGTACCCGATCGCGTGCCGTGGCTCCGGCACCATCGGCTGACGCTCTTCATCGTCGTGGCGGCCTTCCCCGGCTTCGCCATCCTCACCTACGGCACGGCGCTCGACGGGTTCGCGCCGGCGCTGCTGCTCGCCCAGAAGCTGCTGAAGCTGTCGAAGGTCGATCGCCTGATCCGCAAGCGCAGGCTGCACGTCCCGCTCGGTCCGTGGCTGCTCGTGGCCCCGGTGCTGGTCGCCGAGGTCGTCGTGTGGGACAAGACCGGCTGGATCGGGGTCGCCGTGTTCTCCGTCGCGCTCGGCCTGCTCCTGCTCGGCAGCGGCCGGCGGCCCGACGCGGAGGCGGTGGCGCGGATGCGCCGGCGCGCCCGCGATCGCGCGCGCGACCTGTCGCCGATCTGAACCGGTTCAGCGGCGGGGGTCGATGACCGCCGGCGCGCCGTAGTGCAGGAGCGGCTGCGGCACCAGCACCGTGCCGTCGGCCTGCTGATGCTGCTCGAGCACGGCGATCACCGTGCGCGAGGACGTCACCGCGGTGCCGTTCAGCGTGTGCACGGGCTGCGGGCCGCCCTTCTCGGGGCGATAGCGGCACTCGAGGCGGCGCGCCTGGTAATCCGTGCAGTTCGAGCAGCTGGTCATCTCGCGGTACCGCCCCTGGCCGGGCAGCCACACCTCGATGTCGTACTTGCGCGCGGCGGACGCGCCGAGGTCGCCGGCGGCGATGTCGACGACGCGGTACGCGAGATCGAGGGCCCGGGCGATCGCCTCCTCGATCGAGAGCAGGTGCTCGTGCTCGGTCCACGAGTCCTCCGGACGCGTGAACGAGAACATCTCGACCTTCTCGAACTGGTGGAGGCGGAAGATGCCCCGCGTATCGCGCCCGGCGGCCCCGGCCTCGCGACGGAAGCACGAGGAGAGGCCGGTGTAGCGGATCGGGAGGTCCTCCTCCGCGAGGATCTCGGAGGCGTGCAGGGCCGCGAGCGGGACCTCGCTCGTGCCGACGAGGTACAGGTCGTCGGCCTCGAGCGTGTAGACGCTCTGGCGGTCGGTCGGGAAGAAGCCCGTCGCGTACATCGACTCCTCGCGCACCAGGACCGGCGGCACGACGGGCGTGAAGCCGCCGTCGGAGAGCTTCTCGAGCGCCATCCGGCTGATCGCCCACCACAGTCGCGCGATGTCGCCCGTCAGGTAGCCGAAGCGCGAGCCCGACGTGCGGGCGCCGCGCTCCATGTCGATGCCGGCACCGGCGAGCTCGAGGTGGTCGCGCGGCTCGAAGTCGAAGCGCGGCACGGTGCCCACCTGCCGCAGCTCGCGGGCGTCCTCCTCGCGACTGCCGAGCGGGACGTCGGGGTGGGGGAGGTTCGGCACGACGAGCAGCGCGTCGTCGAGCCGCCCGTCGAGGTCCTTGAGCGACTCCTCGAGGCCGTCGAGCGTGTCCTTCAGGGTCCGCATCTCCGCGGCCGCGGCATCGGCCTTCGCCGCCGCCGCGGGGTCGTCCTTCGCGGCGCGCTTGAGCGCGCCGATCGCCTCCGACGCCCGGTTGCGCTCGGCACGGAGATCGTCGACGCGCACTTGGAGGGCGCGGCGCTCGGTGTCGAGCGCGAGGACGGGGTCGAGCAGCGCGGCGTCGCCCCGGCGCTCGAGGGCGGAGCGCACGGCGTCCGGATCGCTGCGCACCAGGCGGAGGTCGATCATGCGTGCAGCCTATCCGCGATCGACGGCCGCGCGACGCGCCTCGGCGATGGCGGCCAGCACGCGCGGCACGCCGTCGTGGTGGATCGACGGTGCGACCCAGTCCGCACGCGCCAGGAGCTCGTCGTGGCCCTCGTCGACGGCGATGCCGAAGCCGGCCCAGTCGATCAGCTCGAGGTCGTTCTCGCCGTCGCCGATCGCGACGCACCGGCTGCGTTCGAGGCCGAGCAGGTCCGCGACCACCTGGCAGCCGATGCCCTTGTGGACCCCCGGCGCCGCCACCTCCAGGTAGAACGGCAGGGACTTCGCGATGAACGCGCGCTCACCGAACATCGGCACGAGGTGATCGCGCAGGGCGTCCATCCGGGCCGGTTCGCCGGAGATGACCAGCTTGGTCACGGGTTCGTCGAGCCACGCCACGAGGTCGCCGACCGCGTTGATCGGCACGCGCGCGCTCGAGGCGTATCGCCGCGCCTGGTCGTTCTCCTCGGCGACGTAGAACGCGTCGTGCGTGAAGACGTTGATGTGCTCGCCGGTCGTGACGACCTCCGCGACCACCTCGCGCGCGGTCTGCGCGTCGAGTCGCTCGTGGTGGAGGATCTGCCCGGTCGAGCGGCTGCCGACGAGCGCGCCCTGGAAGCAGATCACCGGATCGGCGGCGTCCATCGCGTCCGCGAAGCGGCACGCGGATTTGAACATGCGCCCCGTCGCGACGACCACCGGCACGCCGGTGGCCTGGATGTCGGCGACGGCACGCGCCGCCGTCGGCAGCAGTTCGGCCTCGTGGACGACCGTCCCGTCCAGGTCGACGAAGACGCCCTCGACGGCGCCCGGGTCGAGCCCGTCCGGTAGCGGCACTACTTGCCGGCGTTCTCGGCCACGTAGGCCGAGACGTTCTTGATCTCATCCTCGGACAGCTGGCCCGAGAAGGCCGGCATCGCGCCCTTGCCGTTCGTCACGACCTGGAGAACCTGGTCGTAGGTCGGCTTGAGCTCGTCGAGGTTCGGTCCGACCGCGCCGTTGGCGCCCGCGGCGGCCAGCACGTGGCAGCCGGCGCAGTTCGAGAAGACGGCCTCACCGGCGGCCGCGTCGCCCTCGGCGGCAGCCGCAGCGGTCTCCTCGCCGCCCTCGGCGGCCGTGGTGGCGGCCTCCTCGGTCATGGCGCCCTCGCCCTCGGCGTCGCTCGACTCGCCGACGCTGGTCGGGTTCGTGCCGGTGCCGATCGTGACCTCGCCGCCGATCGTGCCGCCGGCTTCCTCGCTGCCACCGCAGGCGGAGACGAGACCGAGGGTCAGGATGCTGAGTGCGATGAGGATGGCGATGCGCATGTCGAGAGCCTTCTTCTCCGAGGAAACGTCCGTCAGATGACGATGCTGAAGGCTACCACGGAATATCGCACGAACATGTGTGGTTGACAGGCTCCGCAACCGCACCGAAGGTTCAGGTATGGACGACTCCGACCGCAGACTCCTCGATCGCCTCCAGAACGAGCTCCCGCTCGTCGCGCGCCCGTGGGCTGCGCTCGCGCAGGACATCGAGATGGACGAGGACGAGATGCTCGAGCGCATCAACGCGCTGCGCGCGGATGGCGTCGTCCGCCAGATCTCGGCGATCTTCGACACCCGCCGCCTCGGCTACCGGTCGAGCCTCGTCGCCGCGCGGTCCAAGCCCGGCCACCAGCAGCAGTCGGCCGACGTGTTCAGCGCGCACCCCGGCGTCACGCACAACTACGAGCGCGAGCACGCCTTCGACCTGTGGTTCACGATCGCGGTGCCGCCGGACACGGAGATCGGACTCGAGGGGACGATCGACCTGCTCGGTCGCCTCGCGGACGTCGAATCGATCCGCCCGCTGCCGGCCCTCCGCTTCTTCAAGATCGGCGTCGACCTCGACATGGTCGGCGGGCGCGATCCGGCCGCGAAGAAGGAGCGCCCGCGGCCGACCCTCGAGGCGCCGTCGCGCCCCGCCACCGACCGCGAGATCGCGGCCGTGCGCGCGCTGCAGCAGGACCTGCCGGCGATCCCGGAGCCCCTCGTGCCGCTCGCCGAGGAGCAGGGCTTCACCGTCGACGAGCTGCTCGAGCTCGGGCGCGAGATGCTCGCGGACGGTCGCATGCGCCGCTTCGCCGCGGTCCTCAACCATCGCCGCGCCGGTTTCGTGCAGAACGGCATGGGCGTCTGGATCGTCGACGAGGCTCACGTCGAGGAGGCCGGCCGCACCATGGCCGCCTACCGCGGCGTCTCGCACTGCTACGAGCGCCCGGTGTACCCGGACTGGCCCTACCGCCTCTTCTCCATGACGCACGGACACGACAAGGAGGAGTGCGAGGCCGTCCTCGCGGCCCTGTCGGAGGAGACCGGCCTCGAGGAGTACGCCGTCCTCTACTCCATCAAGGAGTTCAAGAAGACCCGCCTCAAGTACTTCGACACCGACGCCACGGCGTGGGAGGAGGCGCACGCCGCGCTCGTCTGAGCGCGGCGTCGATCAGAGCTTGGCCTCGTCGACGGTCCAGATGTCCGGGAGCTCGCGGAAGCGCTCGGCGGCGTCGAGGCCGTAGCCGACGACGAAGGCGTTCGGGATCTCGAAGCCGACGTAGCGCACGGCCACCTCGGTCTCGTGGCGCGCCGGCTTCGACAGCAGCGTGCACACCTCGAGCGAGGCCGGCCGCCGCGTGGCGAGGTTGCGGAGCAGGTAGGACAGCGTGAGGCCGGAGTCGACGATGTCCTCGACGACGAGGACGTCCTCGCCCTCGATCGGCTGGTCGAGGTCCTTGAGGATCCGCACGACGCCGGACGAGCGGGTCTCCGAGCCGTAGGACGAGATGATCATGAAGTCGACGGAGCAGGGCACCTCGATCGCGCGGATCAGGTCGGCGAGGAACACGAAGCCGCCCTTGAGGACGCACGTCAGGCGCACCGTCCGGCCGGCGTACGCCGCGGAGATCTCCGCGCCGAGCTCGGCCACGCGGGCCGCGATCTGCTCCTCCGAGAGGAGCACCTCGGCGAGCGCCGGGTAGCGGCTCACGCGACGCCCCGGCGGTTGGCACCCGGCGGCAGGAAGCGGATCGACGTCGGATCGACCTCGGCCATCGCGTCCTGGGGGAGCGTCCGGCGGCGCGGATCGAGGCGGAGCGCCTCGACGTCGTCGTGGCCGAGGGTCACGCCGACCCGGGCCGCCGCACGGCGGAGCGCGATCCGCTGCAGCGCGGGCGGGGCATCGGCGAGGGCGGCGCGCATGACGGCGCCATCATGGCCGATGAGGTCGTCGGCCAGCGCGTCGAGCAGCGCACGTTCGTCGTCGGCCAGCGCGGCCGCCCGCGCGAGGTTGCGCTCGGCGCCCGGGTGCGCGTCGGCCAGCGCGGGCAGGGCATCGAGGCGGATGCGATTGCGTGCCGGGCCCGGGTCGAGGTTCGACGGGTCATCGCGCCACCCGATGCCGCGGGCCGCGAGCGTCTCGCGCACCTCGTCGCGCGCGAGGTCGATCAGCGGGCGGACCCAGGGGCCGTCGCGTGGGGGCAGCGCCGCGAGGCCGCGGGGCGTGCCGGAGGCGATCAGGCGGTAGAGGACGGTCTCCGCGCGGTCCGACAGCGTGTGCCCCGTGGCGATGGCATCGCCGTCGGCCGCGCCGAGCGCTGCCTCGCGACGCCGGTCGCGCAGGCGCGCCTCCAGGTTGCCGCCGGCCGGGACCGCCCCGTCGACGATCGCCAGCGGCACGTCGAGCCGCGCCGCGAGGGAGCGGCAGTGCTCGGCGTCCGCCTCGGACGCGTCGCCGCGCAGTGCGTGCGCGACGTGCACGGCACGGACCGCGCAACCGCGCTCCGCGAGGACGACGAGGAGCAGCGTCGAGTCGGCGCCGCCGGAGACCATCGCCACGACCGGCGTGCCGACGCCGAGCCCGAGGTCGTCGCAGCGCGCGCTGATGCGCTCAGCGGTCACGCGCAGCGAGCCGTCCGGCGTAGGACGTGCCGATCTCGATGTACTTGGCGTGCAGGGCCTCGCGACGATCCTCGTCGCCGGCGGCGTCGGCCTCGGCCATCGCGTGCTGCAGGTCGCGGAGGCGCTCCTCGAAGCGGAGCACCACGGCCTCCTCGCCGGTCAGCTCGTCCGATCGGCCGGCGAGGACCAGGAGCCGCGGGCGCCACATGGGGGCGAGGCGCGCGAGCAGGTCGTTGTCGGCGACCCCGGCATCGAGCGCCGCGAGCGCCGCGGGGGCGTGCGCCTTGAGGGCCTCCGGCGCGAACGGGCGCAGCGGATCCGCGCTGAGCGCGCCCTCGATCGCGGCGCGCACCTCCGGTGCCGAGACGTCCAGCGGATGCCCCGTGCCGCCGGCGACCGCGAGGCGGATCAGACCCGCCTCGAAGCGGTGCTCGGCGAGGTCGATCGCGCCGGCGCCGTCCGGCAGCTGCACGGTGTCCGCCATCGGCTGGAGTCTGCCACGGGTTGCGAGCCGCGTGCGTCCGCAGGTACGGTTGCACCATGGACCGTCCGCCCGTCGATGAGGTGATGGAACGCGTCTTCGGTGCGCCCAAGCCGCTGATCGGCGTGGTCCACCTGCTCGCCCTGCCGGGTTCGCCGGCCTTCGACCGCGACGCCGGCATGCGTCCGATCGTGGACGCCGCCCGCCACGATGCGCTGGTCTGCCAGGAAGCGGGCGTCGACGCGATCCTGTTCTGCAACGAGGGCGATCTGCCGTACCGCGTCGAGGTCAGCATGGAGCAGGCCACCGCGATGGGCGCCGTCGTGGGCGAGATCGCGCCGGAGCTGCACGTGCCGCTCGGCATCGACATGCTGTGGGATCCCTTCGCGACCCTCGCGGTCGGCCGTGCCGTCGGCGCCAGCTTCGTCCGCGAGGTGTTCGTCGGCGTGTACGAGAGCGACATGGGCCAGCTGCGCGCCGACCCGGGCGCCGCGTTCTCGTACCGGCACTCGATCGGCGCCGACGACATCGCGGTGCTCACCAACCTCACCCCCGAGTTCGCCTCGCCGCTCGGCTCGCGCACCGTCGGCGACCGCGCGCAGGGCGCGCGCTTCTTCGGCTGCGAGGCGGCGCTGATCTCCGGGCCGCGCGCCGGCTCCGCGTTCCGCTTCGCCGATCTCGAGGAGGCCAAGGCCGCCTGCCCGGACCTCCCGGTCCTCGCCAACACCGGCGTCCGCCACGACACCGCGGAGCGCATCCTGGAGACGGCCGACGGGATCATCGTGGGCACCTCGCTGAAGGTCGATGGTCGCACGGAGAACCGCATCGACCTCGATCGCGCCCGCCGCATGGTGGAGCTCACGCGCATCGCGCGCGAGCACCACCTCGAGCGCATCGCCGACGCCACGCTGTAGCGGGGAGGTCCGACACGCCGTGCGCTGCGAAGGAGCAGCACATGGAGTACTGGACCAGCGTCGCCAATCAGCACAGCGAGTACTGGCTCACGCCGTATCTGCCCGTCGCCTCGCCGACGGCGGCGTCCGCCGAGCCGCTCGCGGAGGCGTACTGGGCGACGCTCGAGTCGTCGCTGCGCGGCATCGTCCGCACGGACGGCGAGGCGCTCGGCCCGATGCGCCTGTCGCTCGCCCGCACCGGCGTCACCATCCTCGCCTTCGGGCCCGCCCGCATCGATGAGGTCGACGGCGGGATCACCGTCGCCTTCCCGATCGTCGAGGGCGCGGCGTGCTCGGGCCCGAGCGGCGAGCTGCGCCTCGTCGCGCATGCCGAGGGCACGGACGTCCGCCTCGGGGTCGTCGTCGACGGCTACCGCCCGCGCTTCGAGCGCCTGCGCGTCTCGACGTTTCCCGTCGCCGCGCCGTACACGCTCGCGCAGCACGTCCTGCACGGATGGGTCACGAAGCGTAGTCTGATGCGTATGGCCGATGTGATCGACCCGGTCCCCGTCGCCCCGCCGCCGCTCGACACGGGCGGTCGGCTGCACGGTGTCCGCGTCGGCGTCGTCGGTGCGAGCGGCTACATCGGCCGCAGACTCGTCCCGGCTCTGCGCGACCAGGGCGCCACCGTGCGGGCCATCGCGCGACGGCCGGACCCCGATCTGGAACAGGTCGCGGGCATCGAGCGCGCGCAGGCCGACGCGCTCGACCGGGCGTCGCTCGATCGCGCCTTCGAGGGCCTCGACGTCGTCATCTGGCTCGTGCACTCGATGGGCGCGGGCGGCGACTTCGCCGAGCTCGACCGCCAGGCCGCGCGCAACGGCGCCGGTGCCGCCGCGCAGGCCGGCGTGCGGCAGATCGTGTACCTCGGCGGCCTCGGCGACGACGACCCCGATCTCTCCCACCACCTCCAGAGCCGCCACGAGACCGGCCGCATCCTCGCCGAGGGCACGGTGCCCGTGACGACGCTGCGCGCGGCGATGGTGATCGGCCAGCACAGTGCGTCGTTCCACATGCTGCGCGATCTCGTGCACCGGCTGCCGGCGATGGTGACGCCGCGCTGGGTCACGACGCGCTCGCAGCCGATCGCCTTCGCGGATCTGCGCGACTACCTGATCGGCGTCTGCGACCTGCCTGCCGCCTACGGCCGGACGCTCGACGTCGGCGGGCCCGACATCTTCACCTTCCAGCAGATGATGGAGCGCACCGCCGAGCTCGCCGGCCGCCGCAAGCCGCTGATCCTGCCGGTGCCGGTGCTGTCGCCCGAGCTGTCCTCCCTCTGGTGCGGCCTCGTCACCGACGTGGATACCCGCATCGCCCGCCCGCTCGTCGAGGGCCTGCGCAACGAGACGATCTGCCTGAACGACGACATCCTCACGCTCGTGCCGAAGGAGCGCATGTCGTTCGACGATGCCGTTCGCCGCGCACTGCAGGGCGTACCGCTGCCGTACTGACGACGGGGGGTCGATCGACCCGATGGGGCGGCCGTCGACGCACTGCACGCCACGCCCCTAGGGGCGATCCCGCCCCGACGTAGAGTTGGCGTCAGGAGGCTCGCGGGGTGCGAGCTCAGTCTGCGCATGGAATCGACCGTCGCACGTCAGCCGTGGTCTGCCTCGACGGCTGACGTGCGCGTCGCGTTCTCCGTCGATGACGGCGGGCTGGCGGAGCACGACGCGGCAGCACGGCTCACCCGCGTGGGCCCGAACGCGCTGCCGGCGGAGCGGCGCGACGGACCGCTGCGGCTCGCGGCTCGGCAGTTCGCGAGTCCGCTGATCGGCCTGCTCGTGATCGCCGCCGCGGTCTCGCTCGCGCTCGGCGAGCTCGTCGACGCCGTGGTGATCGCCGCTGCGCTGGTCCTCAACGCGGTCATCGGCTTCATCGAGGAGTGGCGTGCGGCGCGATCGATGGAGGCGCTGCAGCGGCTGACGCCGGGAGTCGCGCGTGTCCTCCGAGACGGGACGGAGCACGAGGTCGATCCCGCCGGCCTCGTGCCGGGCGACGTCATCCTCGTGGTCGAGGGGTCGAAGGTGCCGGCCGACTGCCGCGTCGTCCACGCGGCCGGGCTGGAGGCGGACGAGTCGATCCTGACCGGCGAGTCGGCCTCGGTCGCGAAGGGCACCGACGCCGTGGCGGTGGACGCGGTCGTCGGCGATCGCACAGGCATGCTCCATCACGGCACCGTCATCGTCCGGGGCCGCGGCCGTGCGATCGTGACGGCGACCGGGTCGGCGACCGAGCTGGGCGGGGTCGCGAGCGGTATGCGCAGCATCGGGCGTGTCGCCACGCCGCTGCAGCGCCGGATGAACGAGTTCTCGCGGGTCGTCGCGATCGTGGTGGTCGCGACGTGCGCCGTCGGGTTCGTCGCGGGCATCGCGCTTGGCGAGGACGTCGCCCCGCTCGCGCTCGCGCTCGTCGCACTCGCGGTCGCGGCAGTGCCCGAGGGGCTGCCGATCGTCCTGACCGTCGCCCTCGCGATCAGCATGCAGCGGATGGCCGGACGGCGAGCGGTGATCCGCCGACTGGCGGCCGTCGAGACGCTGGGATCGTGCTCCGTGATCGGCTCGGACAAGACGGGGACGCTGACGCGCAACCGGATGGTCGCCCGAGCGATCGTCACGCCGACACGTCGTTTCGACCTCGACGCCGGATCGGAGGCGATCGGGATCGATGCGGACCTGCGTCTGCCGCTCATCGCGACCGCCCTCTGCAACGACGCGACGGCCGTCCTCGCCGCCGACGGTTTCGTCACCACGGGCGACCCGACCGAGGTGGCGCTCGTCGTCGCCGCCGCGCGCGCTGGATTCGATCGCGACGCGCTCGAGGACGCGCACGCGCGCGTCGCGGAGATCCCGTTCGCCTCCCAGCACCGGTTCATGGCGACGTTCAACGAGATGGACGGGGGCGTCGTCGCGTTCGTCAAAGGCGCACCGGAGGAGGTCCTCGCGATGTGCTCCTCCGCGGCGGACGGTGCTCCGCTGGACGCGGAGGGGATGCGAGCCGCAGCCGACCGTCTCGCCGCCGACGGCATGCGCGTTCTCGCGTCCGCCTACCGCCCGATGCCGGCCGGCGCGATCGTCGAGCTCCCGGAGCACATGGGCGACCTGCGATTCCTCGCGCTCCACGGGCTGATGGATCCGCCGCGCGACGAGGCCCGCGCCGCCGTCGAGGGGTGCAGATCAGCGGGCATCCGCGTGCTGATGATCACGGGGGACCACGCGGCGACGGCGCTGGCGGTCGCGCGCGAGGTCGGCATCGCCGCGGACGGCGATGCGGTGCTCACCGGTAGCGACATCGACGGCCTCGACGCGGATGGCCTGCGGGCCGCCGTGCGCTCCACGGCCGTCTTCGCACGTGTGTCGCCGGCGCACAAGCTCGCGATCGTCGAGGCCCTGCGCGCGGACGGCGAGACCGTGGCGGTCACCGGTGATGGCGTCAACGATGCTCCGGCGCTGCGCGCGGCCGACATCGGCGTGGCGATGGGGCGCAGCGGCACCGACGTCGCGCGGGAGGCGGCCGACGTCGTCATCCTCGACGACGACTTCGCGAGCATCGTCGCGGCCGTCGAGGAGGGACGCATCGCCTTCAGCAACGTGCGCAAGACGACGTTCTTCCTGGTGTCAACGGGTGCTGCGGCGATCGTGGCGGTGCTGGCGAGCATCTTCGGCCGCTTCGATGCCCCGTTCCTCGCCGCGCAGATGATCTGGATGAACGTCGTGACGAATGGCGTCCAGGACGTGGCGCTCGCGTTCGAGCCGGGTGAGCCGGACGTGCTGCGGCGAAGGCCGCGCCCGCGCGGCGAGGGGATCCTGTCACGGCTCCTGTGGGAGCGTACGGTCGTCGCGGGCGTCGTCATGGCTGCGGGCACGCTGGCGCTGTTCGGCCTCGAGCTGGCCCGCAGCGGCGATCTCGAGCGGGCCCGCACGGTCGCGCTCACGACGATGGTGCTGTTCTCGCTGATGCACGTCGGCAACGCGCGATCGGAGCATGCCTCCGCCTTCGCCCGCAGCCCGTTCGCGAATCGCTTCCTGTTCGTCGGGTCCGCGGTTGCACTCGCGCTGCACGTCGGTGCGATGCACTGGGGGCCGACCCAGAGCGCCCTGCGGCTCGAGCCGCTGCCGGTGACCACGTGGCTCCTGATGCTCGCGACGGCGCTCACGATCGTGCTGGCGATGGAGTTGCACAAGGCACTGCGCGGCCCCGGCCGGCGGTGTGCGCGTGTGTGACGATCAGAGTCCGGCGGCGAGCCACAGCGCGAGCAGGCCGAGTGCGAGGTTGACGGCGCTGACCCAGCGGATCCGCGCCCGCCACCCCGGCGACAGGCGTCCGTCTGCGACCCGCTGGCCGAGCAGGCCGTGGATCGCGGTCAGCACGACGATCACCCCCACGATGCTGGCCTTCTCCGTGATGATCCGGAAGAGCTCGGGCTCGCCGTCGGGGTAGCCCCAGCCGAGGTGAACCGCCTGCGCGATGCCCGTGGCGACGATCACGACGAGCGCGATGCCCGCGGCCGCGCCGAAGCGCCGGCCGATCGTGCCGAGGACGGCGTCGCCGGAGCCGTGCGCCCGCAGGACCGGCATCACGAGGAGCACGGTGATCTGGCCGCCGATCCAGATCGCGACGCCAAGCAGATGGAGGAACAGGACCGCCTGCCACATGCGTCCACCCTAGCTTCGGTGGGCGGTTTCGCCCGTTCCGTCCCCGGGTAGCCACCGGTGTCCCGGCGACGGAGGTGGATGACGATGGATGACACCGGATTCGGCGCGTTGAGCGGCGGCGAGTGGGCGATCCTCGCGGCGATCTGGATCCTGTCGATGGTGATCATCGGCGCGGGGATCGTGTACGCGATGCGCGAGCGGAACGTGGGGCACAAGGAAACGGGGCACGACGAGGCTCGGGCCCATCACCAAGCCGTGTTGCAGGACGCGATGGCGACGCTCGACCAGCGGCTGGCGCGCGGCGAGATCGACTCGGTCGCCTACGACGCCCAGCGCGAGCGGCTCGAGCGACGGCAGTGGAACGGCACCGAGCGGCGTGCGGCCACCCAGCGCATGACGGAGGGCGACGCGGTCAGCCGCTGAGGCCGCAGGCCGCAAGCGCGGCGAGCGCGACCTCCTCGTCCTCGTGGGAGCGCGCGCCGCTGACGCCGAGTGCGCCGACGCAGGCCCCGTCGTGGAGCACCGGCACGCCGCCGGCGAACACGATCATCCGGCCGCCGAAGGTGCTGTGGATGCCCCAGTCCTCGCCGCCCGGGAGCGTGATCTGCCCCAGCGTGCCCGTGCGGTCCTGCCAGATCGCGGCGGTGAAGGCCTTGTCGCCGGCGATCGCGTAGGCCCCGAGCGGCGACCCGTCCATGCGCGCGGTGCCCACCGGGTTGCCGGCGCGGTCGGCCACGCACAGCGCGAGCCGGAAGCCGCGCCGCTCGGCCTCCACGATGCCGGCGTCGAGGATGCGGATGGCCAGCTGCAGTCCGATGTCGCGTCCCTCGATCAGTCCGTCCACCATGCGCTCCTCCGCTCTTCGCTGGGGAAGAGGACCCCGCGCCCTTCGCTCCCAGCGCGGACCGTACCGGGAGCGTGAAGTCGCGGCAATGCGGGCATACCCGCCCCATGGCCGAGGTCACACGCGAGGCGACGTGCACGTGGACGGGGACGTTGGGCCAGGGCGCCGGCGGCATCACGTCGTCGACGTCGGGCGCGCTCGACGACACGCCGATGAGCTTCCCCCGGCGGCTGGGGCCACCGCAGGGGATGACCAGCCCCGAGGAGCTGCTGGCGGCGGGGCATGCGACGTGCTTCGCGATGGCCATGGCGCACGGGTTGGAGGAGCTGGGCATCCCGCCGGCGCGCATCGACGTGCGCTGCCGCATCACGCTCGACCAGACGAACGCCGGCTTGGCGATCACCGGCTCGGACATCGCCGTGTCGATGGGCTACGAGGACGTCGACCGCGACCAGCTGGAGCGCGCCGCGGCGACGGCCGACAGCGGCTGCCCGTACGCGCAGCTCGTCCGCGGCGCCGGCGGTCGCGTGACCGTCACGGTGGAATGAGCCGAGGGGAAGTGGACCCGGGCGGATTCGAACCGCCGACCTCCTGGGTGCGATCCAGGCGCGCTCCCAACTGCGCCACGGGCCCGTACGCGGCGGACTGTACCCGAACTCAGGCCGTCGGCGCTGCGCCGCTCTGGCCGAAGTCGACGCGCACGGGCTCGCGCTGCGCCGGGTCCTCGAGCTCGAAGTACTCCCGGATCGAGAAGCCGAACGGGCCGGCCAGCACGAGGCCGGGGAACTGCTCGATCTTCGTGTTGTAGATCTGCACGTTGCCGTTGTAGAGGCGACGCGAAGCGGCGATCTGGTCCTCGGTGTTCGACAGCTCCTGCTGCAGCTGGGTGAACGACTCGACCGCGCGCAGCTGCGGATAGGCCTCCGCGATCGCGAACAGGCGGCCGAGCGCCCGGTCGAGCATCGACTCGGCCTGCCCCTGCGCGGCCGGCCCCTGTGCGCCGATCGCGGCGGCGCGCGCCTCGGACACGTTCTGGAACGCCTCGGTCTCATGGGCGGCGTAGCCCTTCACCGTCTCGATGAGGTTGGGGATCAGGTCGTGCCGGCGCTTGAGCTGCACGTCGATGCCGCTCCAGGCCTCGTCGACCTTGTTGCGGGCCTGGACGAGGCCGTTGTAGACGGCGACGAGGATCAACGCCAAGACGACGATGATGGCGATGACGATGATGGCGATGATCATGCGGCGCTCCGGGACGGGATCTGCCTGCAATGGTAGTGGCGGATGCTCACCCGTGCTCGTCGGCGGCTCGCACCAGAGCCAGCAGGGCCGCAGCGCCGTGGGCGATCGGGGGTACGGCGATCCACTCGGCCTCGGTGTGCGCGTGCTCGCCGCGTGAGATGCCGATGCCGACCGCGGGGATGGCGCGGGCATGGGCGGCGTTCGCGTCGGTGGAGGAGAGGTGCTCCTCCGCCCGCCCGAGGCCGACGGCGGAGCGCGCGGCGCGGGCGAGTTCGACGAGCGGCTCGTCGGGTCGGTTCGCACCGCCCGGCCGACGACCGACCACGCTGACGTCGATCTCGATGCCGGCCGGGCGGTCCTCCTGCAGCGCGCGCTCAACCCGGTGCGCCGCGGCGTCGACCACGCGCGGGTCCTCGTGGCGGAGGTCGATCAGCAGCGTCGCGCGCTCGGCGATCGCGTTGACCGCGGTACCGCCGTCGACGCGGCCGACGTTGACCGCGGCGGGGCGGCCGGCCTCGAGCGCGCGGGCACCGGCGCCGAGCGCGACGTGCACGGCGCTGGGGGTGCCGCGATCGCTCCACGAGTGACCGCCGGGACCGCGCACCACCACCTCGTACCGCACGGCGGCGATGCCGCCGATCGCCAGGCTGTCGATGCCGTGCCCCTCGATGGCCACGAGGGCGCGGACGGGCTCGGCGTCGAGGAGGCCCATGACGCCGCGCAGGTCGCCGAGCCCCTCCTCGCCGACGGTCGCGGCGATCAGGATCGGGGACCGCGGCGGGTGTCGGGCGAGCGCATCGGCGCAGTGGAGCAGCGCCGCCACGCCGAGCGCGTTGTCGCCGACGCCGCAGCCGCGCAGCCGGTCGCCGTCGCGGGTGACGGGGACGGGGTCGAGGCCGGGGAACACCGTGTCGAGGTGGGCGCACAGCGCGAGCGCGGGGCCCTCGCCGCCGAGCCGTGCGACGACGTTGCCGAGCGCGTCGACGGTCGGGGCCAGACCGAGGTCCGCGAGTCGCTCGCGGACCGCCTCACCGCGCGCTGCCTCGTGGAACGTCGGGGCCGGGATTTCGCACAGCCATGCGGCATCGGCGGCTATTCGCTCCGTCGTCGCCTGGTCGAGGGGCCCGTGGTCCAGCATGGGAGGAGCGTACCCCCAAACCCGCAGCCGGCCGTCTGATGCCCGCGGATCGCGCGAAGAGCACCTACACTTGACCCCGTAGGACGCCCGGGGAAGACCGACCAGGGAGGTATCCATGTCGGAGGACCAGACACTGTTCGCCGCCGTCATCGAGGAGCATCTCGCCCTCAAGCGCAGGAATGCGGAGCTCGAAGGGGACATGCCCCTCGAGGAGTTCATCGGGGCCGACCCGATGGAGAACCACGCGCTCTTCAAGACCGAGGACCAGGCCCGCCTCGAGGACGAGGAGACCGGGGAGCATCCCGCGGTGCGCCTCGACTGGGAGCAGGAGATCGACGCCGCCGACGCCACGTCCGAGACCGGCTGGTCCGACACGCAGGCCTCGGGCGAGTTCGACTGGGAGAGCTGACGTTCGCCGGCGTCGCCGGCGACCCTCATCGGTCGGATCGCGTTGCCGCCGCGAGCGGCGTGTCGCGCATGCACGTCGTCGGGCATGCCCCGGTGCAGACGTGCCCCCGGACCGCGCCGCAGGCACACCGCCCGGCGGGGTCGGCATCTGCGAACGCCGACCCCACCGGTTCGCCGTCGACCACCGGCTCGGCGGTCGACGGCGTTGACGGGCGTTAGCTCTGGACGACCATCGTCAGGTCGAGGGTGCCGATGGCGAGGCCATCGGAGAAGAACTCGACTCCGAAGGTGCTGTTGAGCGCCGCGGCCGCCTCGGCGGTCAGCGCGCCCTTGACGCCCTTGACGTCCTTGCCCTGATCCGTGTCCGAGACCTCGGCCATGGAGAGGTCGAGGCTCAGCAGCGGCAGCATCGCGCCGTCGGGCAGCGTCGCGGTCAGGATGCCGGTGGAGAGATCCACCGAGAAGTCCTTGACCGTCAACTCCGTCCCGCCGGCCGTGAACGTCAGGCCACCGGTATGGGTGATGACGCCCGACGCGAGCGTCGCGGCGTCGACCTGCTCGCCGGTGATCGGGAAGGCGATCCCGTCCTGCGCGGCCTCAGCCGGGGCGGCCGGAGCGACGGACACCTGGTTCTCGGTCAGGACCCCCGCCGTGGCGGAGTCGAGCACGAGGTACGTGTCCTCACCGGTCAGCGTGACCATCGCAGCCGCCGCGGTCTCGGTCGTCTCGGTCGTCTCCATGGCAGCGGTGGTCGCGGCGGTCGTGCTCTCCGAATCATCGGAACCGCAGGCTGCGAGGCCGACGCCGGTCACGAGGATGGCGCCGGAGACGGCGACCGTCGACAGGAGCTTTCGGGTATCCATCTGTTGAGCTCTTCCTTTCGATGCCCGGCACGGCCGGGGAGGGCGTATCGACCCTCGTCGCCCAACGCTACGTTCGGCTCGGGTGGTCGCGGTGTCAGAAAACCGACGACTCCCGTCGGGAGCGCCGCAGTTCTCCTGCGGGCGCCGGCGAAGGCGGTCACCGACGGGTGTCGGGTCGCCCACCGCGGCCGTCGTGGAACGCCGTCGGACCTGCGGCTTGTTAGTGTTGGCCGTGTCGTTCCTGCCTGCCGGCAGCGGCTTTCGGGGCCATAGCTCAGCTGGGAGAGCACCTGCTTTGCAAGCAGGGGGTCGTCGGTTCGATCCCGACTGGCTCCACTCGAGCGGGTGACCGGACCCGCGGCCGGCGCGCGATCGCCGGCCGCGGGAGTGCGTCACGGGCGCCGGCCTCGGTCGTCGGAGCGGTCGAGCGCGTCCTTCGCGGCGTCCGAGGCCTTGTCGGCCGCGTCCTTCAGATCGCTGCCGATCTGCTGGCCCTTGCCCTCGTACTCCTCCGAGCGGTCACCGGTGGCCTTCCCCTTGCCCTCCTTGATCTTGCCCTTGGCGTCGTCGATGAGACCCATCGCGTCCTCCTCCGTTCGGCCGGCGGTCCGGCGGTGTGGGAGGGGGATACCCGCAGCGCAGGTGCCGCAACCCCGTGTCTATTCGGTCATCGGGCGGACATGTGCGGCCCGGGCCGAACATGTCCGCCCCACGTGACGGCGGTACGATCGGCGCAGGACAAGGAGAAGCCCCATGGCGAAGCGCGTGCTCGTGATCGTCCCGTTTCCGCTCGACGACGAGGGCGTGGCCAACCGGCGCCTGCAGGCCGCGGAGATCGACCTCGGCCCCGACATCGAGTTCCACTTCGAGCCGGTCAAGGCCGGGGCGGCGCTGCTCGACAGCGCGCACGACACGATGCTCGCGGAGCTGGCGCTCTTCGAAGTCGGGATGACGGCCCAGGAGCGCGGCTACGACGCGGTCTGCAGCGACACGATGAGCGACTCCGGCGTCAGCGCCCTGCGCTCGCTCCTCGACATCCCCGTCATCGGGCCCGGCCGCGCGTCGTACTGCACGGCGCTGATGCTCGGCAACCGCTTCTCCGTGCTGACGCAGTGGGACGGCTGGATCCCCCTGTACCGCAAGGGCATCCACGAGGCGGGCCTCGACGCCGCCTGCGCGTCGATCCGCTCGATCAACATGCGCCCCGACCTCAAGAACCTGCTCGGCGGCAAGGAGGAGGTCGTCTTCCCGCTCCTGCTCGCGGAGGCGGAGAGGTGCATCGCCGACGGCGCCGACGTCATCTGCCTCGGCTCGACCACGATGCACCAGGCGCACGGCTTCCTGGCGGAGCACCTGCCCGTCCCGGTCATCAATCCCGGCCCGCTGTCCTACGCGATCGCGCACATGCTGCTCGTCTCCGGGCTCGCGCAGAGCAGCACCGCGTACCCGGCGCCCGAGGTGCCCAAGCCGGGGATGACGGCGGCGATGCTCGACGCGGCACGCGCGTTCGAGGCCGGCGCCTAGCGCGGCCGGCGCCGGCGCCGTCGAGCCGGCCGGCTACCGTACGCCCATGCGCGGCGTGTCGATGCTGCTGGCCGGAATGCTCCTCGCGGCCGGGACCATCATCCCGACGCCGACCGCCCGCGCGACGACGGACGGCACGGGCAGGTCGACCGAGGTGACCGTGATGACCCGGAACCTCTACCTCGGCGCGGATGTCGCCGAGGCGCTCGCGCTGCTGCCGGACATGCCGGCGGCGGCGCAGCTGATGTGGGAGCAGGTCGCCGCGACGGACTTCGCCCGCCGCGCGCCCGTGCTCGCCGCCCAGGCCGCGGAGGCCCGACCGGACGTGATCGCGCTGCAGGAGGCCACCACGTGGCGCTGCACGGGTGGCCTCACCGGACCGCGCGAGGTGGTCTACGACTTCACGGGTGCGTTCCTCGCGGCGACCGCGGCGGCCGGTACGCCGTACGTCATCGCCGAGGCGGCGGGCGGTCGCGCGTTCAACCCCGGCTACGCGATCGGCCCGTACCCGCGCTTGACCGTCGTCCGCGATCCCGCGCGTTTCCAACCGCTGTTCGGATCCGACGAGGCGGCGTGCGGCTTCGAGATCGCCGACGCGCTCCTCGTCCGCGCCGACCTCGCCGCCGACGTCGTGCGGGCCGGTGCGACCGAGTACGCCGATCGCTACGCCGTGGTGCCGTGGCTGTTCGAGATCGACCGGGGCTTCGCGTGGGCCGACATCGCGATCGACGGCGTGCCCGTGCGCGTCGCGACGACGCACCTCGAGTCCATGTGGGCCCCCGACGCTCCCGTGGCCAGCGCGGCGCAGGCCCGCCAGCTCGTCGCGGACCTCGCCCCGACGGAGCTGCCGCTCGTCGTGGTGGGGGACTTCAACGCCGACCCGCGCGATCCGCGACCGGCCGGAGCGCCGAACCCGGGTGGGCAGCCGGAGGCCGGCAGCGCGTGCCCCGGGCAGGTTCCGGCGCCGGCGGTCGATACGTCCGACGCGTCCTGCAACGCGTACTGGACGATGCTCCAAGCCGGGTTCGCGGACGCCGGGCCCGACGCCGGCGACCCCGCCAACCTGACGTGGGGCGCCAGCGCACTGCTCGCGGGACCGGCGCTCGATCGGCTCGGCCCGGCGCTCGCCATGGGCAACGCCCACGGGTACACCGATCGTCTGGACTACGTCTTCGTGCGGAACGACGTGACCGTCGTCGACGCGGAGCTCGTCGGCGGTGCGTGGCCCGCCGACCGCGGCACCTGGCCGTGCGACGCGCCCGCCCAGGTGGCGAACACCGAGGCGGCGTCGGCCGTCCTCGCCGCCGAGACCGGCGCGGAGCCGATCGCCGGGCGCGGCGTCTGCCTGTCGACCGACCACGTCGGCATCCTCGCGCGCTTGCGTGTCGACGCGCCGACGGCCG
>JAUMCA010000077.1:0-3587 GCA_032119475.1 Thermoleophilia bacterium
ATTCACGGGTCCACGGTCGTGCCACCCGTCTCGGACGCTCGTGAATGAAAGGGGCCAGACCCCTTTCATTCACGCGTGCCGATCACCGCTAATCAAAGGGGCCAGACCCCTTTGATTAATCGTCACCGCTCCTCGATCGCCCACGCCGCCTGGTAGCAGCGCAGGACGTCCTCGACCGTCCAGCGGTGCGGGGCGACCGTGATGAAGTAGTCCTGCATCGCGGCCTCGGCGAGGGCCGGCAGGTCCTCCTCCTGCACGCCGGTCGAGCGCAGGGTCGGGAAGCCGATCTCCCTGAGCAGGGCCTTCGCCGCGTGCACGGCGCGGGATCCGTCGCCACGGCCCTCGTCGGGCCAGCCCATCGCGTCGGCGATGCGGTCGAACAGCTCCGGCTCGGCCGTGCGGTCGATGTCCATCGTCTCGGCCATCACGAGGCCGATCGTGAGGCCGTGCGGCAGCCCGTAGCGCCCGCCGATCGCCTGGGCGATCGAGTGCTCCGAGCCGCAGTCCGCGATGTTCATGCACATGCCGCCCAGCAGCGAGCACGCCGCCATCCGGGAGCGCGCGCCGGCGTCGGACCCGTCGCGGATCGCCGTCGGCAGGGCCTCGACGCCGTAGCGGATCGACTCGAACGCGATGCCGTTGCCGATCGGGGTGCGCGCGACGACCGCGACGGCCGCGATCGCCTGGGCGATCGCGTCGATGCCCGCGTACATCGTGGGCGCGGGGGGCAGGCCGTGGGTGAGCTCCGGGTCGACGATGGCGTACTTGGCCCGCACCGTCGGGTGCGCGATGCCGGCCTTGTGGTGCGTCTCCGAGTCGGTGACGACGATGCCGCCCGAGACCTCCGAACCGGTGCCCGACGTCGTCGGGACGGTGATGAAGAGGACCGGCGACTCGCGGTACTCGCCCTTGCCCGCCGCCCAGTCGGCGTAGGGCGTGTCGAACCCGTAGACGAGGCGCGCGGCCTTCGCGGTGTCCATCGCCGAGCCTCCGCCGATCGCCACGATCGCGTCCGCGGAGACGCCCGCGCACGCGGCGGCGCAGGCCGCGACGTCGTCGGTCGTCGGCTCGCCCGGCTCCTTGATCCACTGCGTCACCGTCGCCGTCGCCCGCGCCAGCGCGCCGGTGATGGCGGGGTGCTCGCAGACGGCCCGGTCGATCACCGCGACGACGCTCGTCGCGCCCTCGGCGTCCAGGAACTCCGGCAGGCGCGCGATCTCCCCGTCGCCGAACCGGATCTTGATGGGAAGGTGGTTGCCGAAGGACGCGAGCGGCTCGAGCATGGGGGACTGTCTCCTCGTCGGGATGGCGCGAGCGTATCCGATGGTGCTGGCGATCGGGCCCCGGTGCGGCGACCATGCGGGCATGGGAGTACGCACCGCACTGCGCCGCCTCGGTGCCGACGGGCTGTTCGCCGACCCGAACGCGCCGCACGGCTCGCCGGTCGAGGGCTGGTACTGGCGCATCGCGCTGCCGGACGCCGGACGGGTGATCGCCGTGATGGGCGGCATCGGCATCCACGGCGGGTCCGCGTGGGGGAACGTCGTGCTGGCCCTCCACCCCGAGCACGAGGACCGCGAGCGGGTCGTGCTCGCGGACGTGCGGGCCGCGTCCGGGGGCATCGTCATCGGCGACGCCCTGTCGGCGACGGCGGGGACGCTGCGCGCGGCGGTCGACGACGTCCGCGTCGACTGCGCGTTCGGCGACCTCTGGCCGCTGCGCCCGGGGCTCTGGGGCGCACTCGGTCCCGGCCATCTCGTGCCGGGCCTCGGGCAGCACTGGACGCCGATCAGCACGGCGCTCATCGCGCGGGGCGAGGCCGTGATCGGCGGCACCCGCATCGACCTCACGGGCGGCCGGGTGTACCACGAGCGCAACTGGGGCGGCGCGTTCCCCCGGCGCGGCTGGTGGTGGGGGGCGGCGCACGCCTTCGACGATCCGTTCGCCGCGGTGGCGTTCGCGGGCGGCGCGCTCGGGCCGTCACCCGCGCCGGCGCCGACGGCGATCGTCGTGCGCACGCGGCGCGGGCTCGTGCGGCTCGGGCCGCCCCAGCTCGTGCGCGTCGAGGTCGGCGACCGCACGTGGTCGGCGGACGCGCGGGGCGTGACGGCGCGCGTGCGCCTCGAGGCGCGGGCCGACGATGCGGGACTCCTCCTCTCGCACCCGGCTGGCGGATCGCCCGGCAGCGTCGAGCGGCTGGCGCGCCAGCACCTCGACGGGCACGTCGAGGCGACCGTCGAGCGCCGCGGCCGCGGTCGCTGGCGCGTCGACTGGACGGGCGCCTGCGGGCTCGCGGGGCTGGAGCGCGGGACGCCGGCCTGACCTACGTCACGGCGATCCCCACGAGCGCGCCGGCGAGCAGCAGGACGCCCATGGCGAGATGCAGCATCGCGGTGGCGTGCAGCATGGGCTCGAGCACCCCGTCGGCGGGGCCATCCGCCGCCAGCACCGCGCGGATGCGGACGATGGCCAGCGGTGCCGTCGCGAGCGCGATGAGGGCCGGCCACGGCAGGGCGGTCGTCGCCACGAGCAGGATGATCGACGCGTAGACGGCCACGAGCTCGGCGATGTAGACGGCGCGGGCGCCGCGGAATCCCAGGATCCCGGCGAGCGTGGTGATGCCGGCGTTGCGGTCGTCATCGATGTCGCAGAGGTTGTTGGCGGTGAGGACCGCCGCGACCGCGAACCCGAACGGCAGGCCGACGGCGAAGGCCGTCCAGTCCCACCAGGCGCCCGTCACGGCGATGTAGCCGCCGAGCGACATCATCGGCCCCATCAGGAAGACGATCAGCGGTTCGCCGAGCGCGTGGTACTTGTACGGCCACGGGCCGGCGGTATACGCCCAAGCCATCAGCAGCCCGAGCAGCCCGAGCGGCAGGATCGCCGGGCCGGTCAGCGCGGCGATGCCAAGGCCGAGCAGCGCGGTCAACCCGAACAGCAGCCGGTAGAACCGCCGCCCCTGCGTCACCGTGAGCTCGCCGTCGACGAACGTCCGCGCGTCGCCGTCCATGTCGAAGGTGTCCACGCCGCGTTCGAAGTCGCAGACCGAGTTGCAGACGTTGGTTCCGAGCTGGACGATCGCGCCGGCGGCGATGGCGAGCGCACCCGCGACCCACGTGGTCGTCGCCGACTCGTGCGCCACGATCACCCCGATCGCGACGGGGCCGATCGACGACGACACGAACGGCACGCGCATCGCACGGACGTACGTGCCGACGGTCGGTCGCGGCGCGGAGGCGGCATCACCCATTCCCGGACGCTACCGCCGTGTCGGCGTGTGCGCCATGACGGAATCGATCCCGCCCTAGTGGCCGGCCGCGCCCGAGGGTCACGGCCGGCCGGGAGGAGGGAGGGGAGGGTGGAGGGGAATCCGGGTCAGGAGGCCGCGAGCACGGGCCACGTGGCGGTCGGCTCGAGGGAGACGGCGAGCGCCTCCTCGAGCGTCACGACCGGGTGCACGGTCAGCTCGGCGAGCACCTCGGCGGGCACGTCGTCGAGGTCGCCCTCGTTGCGCTTGGGGATGATCACGTCGGTGATGCCCGCCCGGTGCGCGGCCAGCACCTTCTGCTTGATGCCGCCGACGGGCA
>JAUMCA010000078.1:0-21436 GCA_032119475.1 Thermoleophilia bacterium
CACGGGAGGTCGAGGTCGTCCTGGTAGACGATCGTCGAGATGCGCGGGTTCATCTCGAGGACGGCGTCGCCGATCAGCTGGAGGTTGAAGAACCCGTGGAGGCCGAAGCCGGCGACGAGGGTCTCCGCGACCTCCATCAGCTCGGGCGCGTCGAGCGTCTCGAACCGCATCGCGAGGCCCGCGCGCATCGCCTCGCGCGTCTTCGCGTGGCCGAGGACGATCCGGCCGTCCTCGGCGTAGCCGTCGACGGTCCGCTCCCTGCCCGTGACCAGCTCCATCACCAGGAGCTCCGTGTCGTCGCCCTCCAGGATGCGCTCGACCTCCTCGAGGCGGCGGGGCGGGGCGACCGGCCGCTCGCGCAGGAGCCAGTGGCGCTCGTCGACGTCGGCCGACAGCACGTGGAAGCCGCGGCTTCCGGCGGACACCACGGGCTTGAGGCAGACGTCGCGGTCGGGGTAGCCGAGCGCGCGGGCGGCCTCCGCCACGGCGGCGCCACCGCGGGCCACCCGGAACGCCGGCGCGCGCACGCCGAGCCGCTCGCAGAGCGCCAGCGTCGCGTGCTTGGAGTCGGCCATCCGGACCGCCTCCGGGGTCGAGCAGATCAGCGCGACGCCGGCCGCGTCGAAGTCCGCCCGGGCGCGGGCGAGGCCCTCGAGGTCGAACGACGCCTGGGGCAGCACGACGTCGACGCCCTCGCGCCGCGCGAGCTCGAGGATCGCCGGGGCGAACGCGGGGTCGCCGCCGGCCGGCACGGTGGCGAAGGCGTCGCAGAGGAAGGCGCCGACGGCCTCGTCGCGCATGTCCGTCCCGACGAGCCGGACCTCGCGCTCCCCGTTCTCGCGGAGCGCCCGTAGGAGCGCGGCGGTGCCGGGCGAGCCGACGGCCGTCACGAGGATGGTCAGCGGCTCAGGCAAGGTCCAGGTTGTCCCCGCGGAGGTGCTCCCAGCGGACGGCGCGCTCCGCGTCGAGGAACGCCTCCATCGTCGCCGTCATCGAGTCGCGGCCGAACATCCACAGCTCCGGGTGGATCAGGAGCTGCAGCCACGGGAAGCGCTGGGCCGCGAGCTCGTCCAGCGGGTCCCCGCGCCGCCACGTCTGGTTCGAGTCGGACCGGTAGGTGAACGCGAAGTCCGCCGTGAAGCGCGGCTCCATCACGTTGACCCAGCCGGGGACGGCGTCCGCCATGTACGCCGGATCGGGGTTGTGCCACGCCATCACGCGGTCGAAGCCCGGGTCGACAAGCGGATCGACGTGCGGATGGCGCGCGTGGTGCCCGACCCAGTGGCCGAGCTCCCGCAGCCGCGCGTAGGCGGCCTCGCCGGCGGGCGACGCGAGGTTGTAGAAGTCGCTGCGCGTCATCAGCAGGTACGTCGCGCGGATGCCCTTCGCGTGCTCCATCTCCGCCATCGCGACGGCGGCCTCGAGCGACAGGTCGACGTCGTGGCGGAGGAGCAGCATCTGCTCGAGCGGTCGCTCGACGTCGAACCCGCGCAGCCGGTAGCGGCCCGCGAGGATCGCGTCGAGCAACTGGTCGTAGCGGGCGGGGGAGAACTCGGAGCGCTCGCCGCCCACCGGCGTCACCGTCCGCTCTGGCGGTACCACTCGATCGTGCGCTCGAGCCCCTCGTCCAGATCGACCTTCGGCTCCCAGTTGAGCACCTCGCGGGCGCGCGTGATGTCCGGGATGCGGATCTCCACGTCGGAGTACTCGAGCGGCTTGAACACGATCGGCGAGTCGGACCCGGACAGCCGCTTGATGCGCAGCGCGAGGTCGTACGTCGTGCAGACGCTCCGCGGGTTGCCGATGTTGAACGACTGGCCGATCGCGGGCTTGCACTCGAGGATCTCGAGCACGGCGGTCGCGATGTCGTCCATGTAGCACCACGCGCGGATCTGGGCACCGTCGTTGTGCACGACGATCTCCTCGCCGTTGATCGCCCGGCGCACGAAGTGGTGGATCGCGCCGACGCCGATCTGGTTCGGGCCGTAGATGTTGAACGGGCGCACGACGGAGACGGGCAGGCCGTATTCCTCGAAGTAGGCGTGCAGGAAGTACTCGCCCGCGAGCTTCGACACCGCGTACGACCAGCGCGCCTCACCGACCTGCCCACCGGACGTCTCGTGCGTCTCCTCGACCTTGTACGCGTGACGGCCGAAGACCTCGCTGGTCGAGAAGTCCACCATCCGCTCGAGCCGGTCGCCGAGCCCGTGGGCCACCTCGGCGACGTTCGCCGTGCCGAGCAGGTTGACCCGCATCGTGCGGACCGGGCTCTTCAGCACGGTCGCGACGCCGGCGATGGCGGCCATGTGGATGATGTGCGTCGCGCCCTCGGCCGCGCCGCGCATGTGCTCGAGGTCGAGGATGTCACCCTCGACGAACGTGACGTTCGGGTGGCTGCCGAGCGACGTCTGGCTCAGCGCGTCGTTGTGGAGGTTGTCGTACAGGACGATCTCGTTCTCGTCCGCCAGCAGCCCCGCGACGGTGGTGCCGATGAAGCCGGCCCCGCCGGTGAGGAAGATCCGCTTGCCCTGCAGCACGCGCGGAGTCTACCGGGTCCGCCCGGGCACCCGCCCCGGGGGCTGGATGCGACCATGGGCGCATGCTGCAGGTGCTGGACCGCGCAACGACGCCGTTCGCGATGCGGCCGATCGCCGTCGAGGAGCTGCCGGCGATCGTCGCCGCCGGCGGTCCGCTGACGTGGATCGACGCCGCCGATGCGACGCCGGCGGAGCACGACGCCATCGGGGACGCGCTCGGATGGTCGCCGGCGCTGCGCGAGGCGGTCGGCGGCGAGCACACCCGCCAGCGCATCCTGCGCACCGGGGGCTGGGGCGCCCTGTCGCTGCGCGAGCCGGTCGGGCGGGGCTCCGGCGCCCTGGTGGTCAGCGAATCCGTCGCCGTCACGCTCCGGACGGGCTGGACGCCGGACCTCTCGGGCGTCCTCGCCGAGCTCGCCTCGTGGGATGACCTCGAGCCGGCCGGGGCGCTGGCGGTCGTCTGCACGCTGATCAGCGGCCTCGTCGACGAGTACGACGAGCAGGCCGGTGCGGCGGAGGACCGCCTCGTCCAGCAGGAGGCATCGCTGCTCGACGCCTCGATGGGCGGCGACCCGCTGCCGGCGCTGCGGGAGGCGGCCGACCTGCGCGCCCAGGTCGGCGACCTCCGCCGACGCGCGAACCGCCTGCGCGAGGTCATCGGCGCGATCGTCCGCCAGGAGCTGATCGACCGCCGGCACGGCGAGGCGGTCGACCTCGAGCTGCGTGACGCCTACGACCACCTGCTGCGCGTCCACGACGACCTGGACGCCTACGGCGAGCGGCTGATCGCCCTGCAGGACTCGCGCCTGTCGCTCGTGGCGTACCGGCAGAACGACATCACGAAGAAGATCTCCGGCTGGGGCGCCGTGCTCCTGATCCCCACCATCACGACCGGGTGGTACGGCCAGAACTTCCAGCACCTCCTCTGGCTCGACCAGCCGGTCGGACCGTTCTTCAGCGCGGGCGTGGCGCTCGTCGCGATGGCGATCGCCGCGATCCTGCTCCGCCGCGCCAACTGGCTGTAGCCGCGCTCAGCGGCGCGTGTGGCGGAACAGCGCGACGCCGCCGGCGAGGAACAGGCCACCGATCGAGATCGTCACGACGCCGAACGCGGGGGACGATCCCACGCTGCTGATCCCGCCCAGCACGAGCAGCGCGCCGATCATCACGCACAGCCCGATCGTGAGCGCGTGGCGCCGCTGGTCGCGCGGCGTGCTCATCCCGCGATGCCGCGGCGGCGGTAGACGTCGAGCATGCGCTCGGCCACCGCGACGTGGCTGTGGACGCCCTCGACGTAGGCACGCGACGCCCGGCCGATCGCCGCCAGCCGCTCGGGCTCGCGCACGAGGCCGCGGATCACGTCGACGAGCGTGTCGGCGTCCGCGTTGATCAGCGGCACCTCGTGCCCGAAGGCCTCCTCGGTCTCCGCCACCGCGTCGCGGTCGAGGCGCACGATCACCGGCTTGCCGAGCGCCATCGCCTCGATCGCGAACAGGCCGTACCAGCCGACGTTGAGCTGGTCGATCACGAGGTCCGCGGCGGCGTAGCGGAGTCGCGCCTCGTCGTTCGGCGTGTTCTCGACGAGGTCCAACTCGATCGGCGCACCCTCGCCCCGCAGCGTCTCGATCGCGGCGAGCACCGCCTCGGTGCCCTTGGACCGGCGCCGCGACGGCGCGTGGACGATGCGGATCGTCCGGTCGGGCTCCGGGTACGCCGGCTGCCACGTGCCGAGGTCGATGCCAGCGGGCACGACGTCGTAGGCGGGCCAGCCCGGCGCGCGCGGCGCGCGGTGCACCGTCGCGAACGACCCGATGATCGCGGCGTCCGCGTGGCGGAGGGCGTAGTCCCACTTCGCCGCGGGTGCGTCGCGGATGTCCGAGCCCCAGAAGTGGAACACGCGGCCCTTGCCGAGCCGGCCGAGCAGCGGCAGGTTGACCTTCTTCGGCACCAGCGTGACCCCGAAGTGGAACTGGAAGACGTCGTACTGGGGCACGGCGCGCGCGAAGGCCAGCGCCTGACGGGGCAGGTTCAGCGCGAGGTTGACCGGGCCGCCGCCCTGGCGCAGGTGGAGGTTGATGTCCGACCCGTCGCGGAACGGCTGCCGCGTGAAGACGAGCAGCCGGCTCTCGCAGCCGATCGCGTTGAGGCCCTTCGACAGCGCCTCCGGCCCGCCCGCGATGTTGAGCGGGGCGTGGAGGATGCGCAGGCGCGGCATGCGGGAAGTATCGCGGCCGGGACTCAGTACGCGCCGCGGCCGCGGAGTATCGCGAGCGGCGTCCGGGCGATGATCGCGATGTCCATCCAGATGGACCACGACTCGAGGTAGAAGAAGTCGAGGCGCACGAGCGCGTCGAAGCCGAGGTTCGAGCGTCCCGACACCTGCCAGAGGCCGGTGATGCCCGGCAGCACGCGGTAGCGGCGGCGATGCCACGACTCCAGCAGCTGGTAGTCGCGCATGGGCAGCGGGCGCGGTCCGACCAGGCTCATCTCGCCCTTCAGCACGTTCACCAGCTGCGGCAGCTCGTCGATCGAGAAGCGCCGCAGCACGCGCCCGACCGGTGTGATGCGCGGGTCGTTGCGGATCTTGAAGAGGGCGCCGTCCGCCTCGTTCTGGTCCTCGAGCTCGGCCTGCGCCTGCGCCGCGTTCGTGACCATGCTGCGCAGCTTCAGCATGTCGAAGGGCTGCTCGCCGAGGCCGATGCGGGCGTCGCGGAAGATGATCGGCCCCGGCGACGTCAGGCGGATCATCAGGATCGACAGCAGGATGATCGGGCCCAGGACCAGGAGCAGCGCGGCGGAGATGACGATGTCGAACGCGCGCTTGACGAACCAGTCGACGCCCTGGATCGTCGGCGGCACGATGTCGAACAGCGGCACGGCGAGTCCGGGCACGTAGTCGGCGTGGTGCGCGAGCAGACCGGCGGCGGTCGGGACCACGCGGAGGCGGATGTGCCGGGCCTGGCAGAGCTCGAGCGCGACGAGCATCGTCTCGTCGTCCGGGGGGCGGGCCAGGACGACGTCGTGCGGATGGTGCTCCGCGATCGCGTCCTGCAGGTGGTCGATGTCGTCGACGTGCGCGACCATGCGCAGGCCCGCACCGGGCGCCGCCTCGCGGAGCGCGGCCTCGACGCTGCGGGTCGCTGCCGGCACGCCGACCACGAGCACGCGCCGTTCGATGCCGATCAGCCGCGCCGTCGACTCGATCAGGGACGAGTAGATGCCGCGCAGGAGTGGAACCAGGATCGCGCAGCCGATGAACGTGTACGGGAAGATCAGGTACGTCGAGAAGCGCTCGTTGTTCACGGCGATCGCGAAGATCGCGATCACGACGACCGCGACGAACAGGCCGGCGATGATCTGCGCCCCGCCGGGCCGCGTCTCGCGCGGGCGGTACAGGCCGTTGCGGGCGAAGATCAGCAGCGTCACGAGCAGCACGAACGGCAGCCACTCGCGCTCCGCCGTCCACAGCTGCTGCCACGGCACGTCGCGGCCGTTGAGGATGTCGCGCAGGGCGAGGCCGGAGTAGATGACGAAGGCGATCGCCACGATGTCGATCACGAGCAGCATGCCGACGTCGAGCAGGCGGCCGATCAGGTGCCGCAGGCGATGCGCGGAGACGGCCGTCGTGGCGCGCGTATCGCGGATCTCGGGCGGCGCCTCCGGGGCGACCGGCCGGGCGGACGGCTCGGGGGACTCCACGCCGACCAGTCTACCGCGCGGTCGAGGCGCTTCCTGCCCCTGACCGGGCATATGTGAGGAAACCGTCAGGCGCCGACGACGCGGCCGGTGAGCTCCGCGCGGCTGGAGCGGTCGAGCAGCCGGGTGAGGCCCTCGCGCAATTCGATGGTCGGCTCCCAGCCGAGCAGCTCGCGCGCTCGGGCGATGTCGGGCCGGCGCTGCTGCGGATCGTTGACGGGCAGCGCCTCGAAGACGATCTCGCTCTTGGACCCCGTCAGCTCGACGACCATCTCCGCGAGCTCCAGCAGCGTGAACTCCTCGGGGTTGCCGATGTTGACGGGCTCGTGCTCCGTCGAGAAGGCGAGCGCGATGATGCCCGTGATCAGGTCGTCCACGTAGCAGAACGATCGCGTCTGCTGGCCCGTCCCGAACACCGTGATCGGCTTGTCCTCGAGCGCCTGGCGCACGAACGTCGGGATCGCGCGGCCGTCGAAGGCGCGCATGCGCGGGCCGTAGGTGTTGAAGATGCGGACGATCGCGGTGTCGACGCCCTGCTGGCGGTGGTACGCCATCGTCATCGCCTCGGCGTAGCGCTTCGCCTCGTCGTAGACGCCGCGCGGGCCGATCGGGTTGACGTTGCCCCAGTACGACTCGGGCTGCGGGTGGACGTGCGGGTCGCCGTAGACCTCGGAGGTCGACGCCACGAGGAAGCGCGCGCGCTTCGCCTTGGCGAGGCCGAGGGCGTTGTGCGTGCCGTAGGACCCGACCTTCAGCGTCTGCAGCGGCAGCCGGAGGTAGTCGATCGGGCTGGCGGGCGAGGCGAAGTGGAAGACGTAGTCGACGTCGCCGTCGATCTCGATGTGCTCCGTGACGTCGTGGTTGACGAAGGTGAACGCGTCCTGACGCAGGTGCGCGATGTTCGTCAGCGAGCCCGTGTCGAGGTTGTCGATGCACCACACGCGGTGGCCCGCGTCGAGGAGGCGCTCGCAGAGGTGGGAGCCGAGGAAGCCCGCACCACCCGTGACGACGGAGACCGGCATGGGGGAAGCCTACCCCGCGGGGGCGCGGGGCACCTCCGCCTCCGGCACCGGCCGGATCGGCCAGATGATCGTGGAGATCAGCGCGAGCAGGACGCCGACGACGAAGCCGAGCACGATCGCCACGAGCAGCGAGAACTGCTTCGAGGCCGGCGCCACCTTGGTGCCCTTGGCAGGCGTGATCACGCGGGCGGACTCGACGTTCTCGATGTAGTCGACCTGCGCCTGGAGGCCGGGCAGCTGCTCCATCAGGAGCGCCTCGGTGTTCGAGGCGTACTGGAGGATGCCGAGCAGCGGGCCGCTCAGCGAGGCGCGCTCGGCCGCCGGCAGGTCGGCGTCCGCGAGTTCGTTCAGCTGCGCCTGGGCGTCGTCTGCCTGGGTGCCGAGCTCCGCGACGCGCTCCGCGAGCAGGTCGCGCGCGGCCACGGCGTCGTCGCGCTTGGCGTCGGTGTAGCCGTTGGACTCGGCCACGATCGCCTCGGCCAGCGCGTTGGCGGCGCTGGCGGACTGGGCCGGGGTGAACGGCCCCTGCACGATCACCTGCGCGAGCGGCACGGCGGTGCCCTTGACGCCGACGGCGGTGGAGATCAGCTCGACGGAGACGCGGCCGGACAGAGCCTCACGTTGCAGGCCGGCCTTCTCGGCGGCCGGCTGCTGGTACGCGGCCTGGCGCGCGAGGGCGTTCGCGTAGAGGGGGTTGGACGACAGCGGGTTGGGGACCAGCGAGCCGTTCGGCGTGACGGGCTGGCCCAGGAAGACCGTCGCGACGCCGCGCGTGAGCTTGCGATCGCTGGTCGTGGTCAGGCTGAACGACGCGATGACGCCCAGCACGACGCAGATCGCGACGATCCACCAGCGCGCGATGACGCGGTCGAGATAGCCCTTGAGGTCGATCTCGCTCTCGGTTCCCGGGGCATGGGCCACTGCGAATCATGGTACGCGACGATCCGCCGCAACCCTGCCGGGTAGGATCGGGCTCGATGCGCATCGTCCTCGTCGATCCGCGCGGCGAGACGCGCCCGTACGACGATGCGCTGGCCAGCGCGCTGGCCGCGCGGGGCCACGCGGTCGAGTTGCTGACGAGCGCGCCGCGCCTCGCCGTGCCGCCGGCGCCCCGCGGCGTGCGCGTCCGCCACGCGTTCTACCGGGTCGCCGATCGCGTGCCCGGCGGCGCGCGCCGGATCGCCCGCGGCGTGGAGCACCCGCTCGACCTGCTGGCGCTGGCTCCGTGCCTGGTGCGGCGGCGGCCGGACGTCATCCACGTCCAGTGGCTCCCGCTCGGTGCGGTCGACCGCGTGGCGTGGCGAGCACTCGGCGCGATGACCGGCGCGACCGTCGTCTACACCGCCCACGACGCGCTGCCGAACCATCCGACGGCGCGCCGGCTGCGCCGTGCCACCCGCAACGCGCGGGCGTTCGGGCGCGTCATCGTGCACTCGCAGCACGGTCGCCGCGCGCTCGTCGAGCGGCTCGGCGTCGAGCCGGGTGCCGTCCACGTCGTGCCCCACGGCGCGTTGACCGCCTACCGCGAGGTCGTGCCGCAGGCGCCGGCCCTGCCGGACGGCGCCCCGGTCGTCGCGCTGCTCGGGCTGCTGCGGCCGTACAAGGGCCTCGACGTCCTGCTCGACGCGTGGCCCGCCGTGCGCGCGGCCGTGCCCGATGCCGTGCTGCTGGTGGCCGGCCGCGTGCTCGGCGATCCCGACGCCGCGGCGCGCGCGGAGGCGATGGTCGGGGACGGCGTCGTCGCGGACCTGCGCTTCACCTCCACGGAGGAGTTCGCCGGCGCGTTGCTCCGCGCGGACCTCGTCGCGCTGCCCTACCGGCGGATCGACCAGTCCGGCGTGCTGTTCGCCGCGCTCGCGCTCGGCCGGCCGATCGTGGCCTCGGACGTCGGCGGCTTCGCCGAGGTCGTCGCGCAGCAGGGTGCCGGCGTCGTCGTCCCGCCCGAGGATCCCGCGGCGCTCGCCACGGCGATCGTCGAGCTGCTGGGCGACCCCGATCGCCGCGCCGCGATGGCGGCCGCCAGCCGCGCCGCCGCGGACGGCCCGTTCTCCTGGGACGCGATCGCCGCCGCCACCGAGGCGGTCTACGCCGCCTGACGGCTCAGGGCGGTGGTGCGCCTCGGTACGCATCTCGGCGGTGCGCGATGCGGATGACGGTCACCGTCCTCGACGCCTCGTCGACCGCGTAGATCACGCGGTACTCGCCGCGGCGCACGACGCGCCAGCCCTCGAATGCGCTGCTGAGCGGCTTGCCGACGGAGAGCGGGGATGTACGCAGGGTCTGGTGGAGCAACTCGATCACGGCGGAGGCCACCGCCGGTCGCAGTGACGCGTGCAGCGCACGTGCCGCGGGCGGCCGTAGCTCAACCCGGTACACGCGGCTACTCCTTCGCCCTCGCCCGGACCTCCTCGATGACGTCGTCGAGCGGGATGCCGGGCTCGCCGCGCTCCATCGCGCGACGTTCCGCCTCGAGCTCCTCGAGGGCCCCGGGCTCGCTCAGCACCTCGAGCGTCAACTCGAGCGACTCCAGCTCGTCCGGGGAGATCAGCACCGCGACCGGGCGTCCGTTGCGGGTCACCACCACGCGCTCGTGCTGCCGGTCGACGAGGTCGAGGAACTCGGAGAAGCGGGCCTTCACGGTGCGGACAGACTCGACGATCATGGTGACCACAATTGTGTCACAGTGCGCGCGAAGGCGAACGGCGTGGGGCGGCTAGGCTGCCGCCATGCGGATCGCGATCGTGGGCACCGGCGCGATGGGCTCGGTCTACGCGGCGATCCTCGGCAGCGCCGGGCACGAGGTGTGGGCGATCGACCGGTGGCCGGAGCACGTCGAGGCGATGCGCGCGCATGGACTGCGGCTCGAGGGCGCGAGCGGCGATCGCACGGTGCCCGTCCACGCCACGACGGACGCGGCTGAGGCCGGGGTCTGCGACCTCGTCGTCATCGCGACCAAGGCGCTGGACGTCGAGGCGGCCGCGGAGTCCGTGCGCCCGCTGGTGGGGGAGGGCACCGTCGTGCTGCCGATCCAGAACGGCCTCGGCAGCGCCGACCGGATCGCCGCCGTGCTCGGCGACGAGCGCGTCATGATCGGCGTCGTCGGCGGCTTCGGGGCCTCCATGGTCGGGCCCGGCCACGCGCACCACAACGGCTGGGAGCTGGTCCGGCTCGGCGAGCGCCACGGGCCCGCGACGGACCGCGTGCGCGCGATCGCGCAGGTCTGGGAGGACGCCGGCTTCCGGGTCGGCGTCTACGACGACGTCGACCAGCTCGTCTGGGAGAAGCTCCTCTGCAACGTGACGTTCAGCGGCACCTGCTCGGTCCTCGAGTGGACCATCGGCGAGGTGCTGGCCGACCCCGCGGCGTGGTCCGTCGCGTCCGCGTGCGCACGCGAGGTGTTCGAGGTCGCGCAGGCCAAGGGCATTCGGCTCGCCTTCGACGATCCCGTCGCCTACGCCCGCGCCTTCGGCGAGACGATCCCCGGCGCGCGCCCGTCGATGCTGCTCGACGTCCTCGCCGGGCGGCCGTGCGAGATCGACGTCATCAACGGCGCGATCCCCCCGGCAGCGCGCTCCGTCGGCCTCGAGGCCCCCGTCAACGCGACCATCACCGCCCTGGTCAAGGCCAGGAACGGCCGCGCCTGACGCGTCAGACCGGTGGCTCGTCCTGCGGGTCGTAGCTGAGCCCGTGGTCCTCGAAGCGCCGCATGTACGGGACCATGTACTCGACGACGGTCTCGACGATCGCCTCGCCCTTCGCGGTCGTGCCGTGCTTCGGCGCGCCGGACGCGCCGTGCGACGTCAGCTCCTCGAACAGCCAGATCTCCTTGACCGACGGGTCCGTGGTCGGCACCTGACCACGGGCCTCGTCCATCTGCATGAGGTCGGGGAAGAGCGCGAGGCCGAGCGACGTCTCCGCCTCGCCGGCGTGGCCCCAGCCGCCCCAGACGTCGAAGGTGCCCGGGGCGATCGTCTGCGCCACGATCACCCACCAGTCGATCGTCGCGATGCTCATCTCGGGGTGCGCGATCTTGGCGTCGCGTGCGGCGATCTCGATGGAGGGGATGTTGCCGTCGTGCGCGTTGAGCAGCAGGACGCGGTGAATGCCCCAGTGGTGCAGCGACTCGAGGATGTCGCCGATCACCCGGGTCTGCGTGTCGGCGCTGAGGCTCACGCACATCGGGTGGTGCCGGTAGTGGCCGCTCATGCCGAGGAAGTTCGCCGGCAGGACGACGGTGCGCTCGAGCCGTGAGGCGATGCGCACGGCGAGGTCATGCGCCGTGTAGCCGTCCGTGCCGAGCGGCATGTGGTCGCCGTGGCTCTCGCACGCCCCCATCGGGACGATGGCGGTGGTGAACCCCGCCGCCAGGAACTCCTTCGTCGTCAGACGCTCCAGCTGCACACTGCCCACGCGACCCTCCTCCGGTCAGGCCGCGAGCGTACCAACGGTCGGGCGTGCGAACCATGCCGGTCGCGGGTAGCGCCCGCGGCGCTACGCGACCGGGTCGGCGTCGAAGCGCACGACGCCGGTCGCCCACGAGAGGCCGACGCCGAAGCCGCTGAGCATCGTCGTCGTGCCGGCCAGCGCACCCTCGCGGGCGAGCTCGGCGATCAGGAACGGGATCGACGACGAGACGAGGTTGCCGGTGTTCCCGATGCGGATCGGCACCTGCTCGGGGGCGATGCCGGTCCGCCGGACCAACTGGGAGAGCATGTGGTTGCTCGCCTGGTGGAGGAGGTAGAGGTCGATGGCGTCCTGGTGGATGCCGTTCGCCGCGCAGGCGCGCTCGATGTCGTCGGGCACGGTCGTGAGCATGAACTCGAAGATCGCGCGGCCGGCCATCGACAGGCAGCGGACCCCGTTCTCGTCGGGCTCGACGATGAGGTTGCGCGCACCGGCGCCGTCGGTGCCGAAGACGATCTCGCCGATCCGCCCGCCGCTGCCGTCGCGGGTGATCCACGTCGCAGCGGCCCCGTCCCCGAACAGGGGGGAGGTGCCGCGGTCGGCCGGGTCGATGACCTTGGAGTACGGGTCCGACGTGACGAGCAGCGCGTTGTCCAGCCCGAGCGTCTCCAGCATCCCGCGGACGATCGCGAGGCCGTAGACGAAGCCGGAGCAGCCGAGCCCGACGTCGAAGCACGCCGTCGTCTTCGCGAGTCCGAGCCGGTCCTGGATCAGGGCCGCGGTGTGCGGCAGGCCGTAGTCGGGGTTCTGGGTGACGACGATCAGGATCTGGACGTCCTCGCGCCGCAGGTCGGGGCACTTCGCGAAGAGGTCCTCGGCGGCGGCGACGCCCATGTCGGCCGCGCCCTCGCCCTCGGCGGCCGTGCGCCGCTCGAGGATGCCGAGCTTCTCCTCGAGGAACGTCCGGTCCCAGCCGAACCGCTCGATCAGCTCGTCGTTGCCGATCACGCGCTCCGGCAGGTACGTCCCGATGGCGCGGATGACGCTCACGTGCTGCTCCCTTCGGCGAGTCCCAGACCCGGGAGGCTCGCCTCGCCCTCCCCATTGAACACCACCTGATGGAAGAACCGTGACAGCGTCACGCCGCGCACGTAGGTGCCCAGCCGCGGCTCGACTGCCTCGCCCGCCGCCAGCTGGAGCATGCGGTACGGGTAGTCGCCACCGGCGGCGAGCGGCAGCGGGAAGGCGCCGCCGATGCGGGGGTTCACGTCCGTCACCTCGTGGCGGTCGCCCGCCTCGCGGAAGCACTGCACCGTGCCCGGTCCGCGCAATCCCAGCGCCTCGGCGACCTGTCGGCCGACCTCCACGAGCACGGGGTCCTCGATCGTCGTGCCCTTGATCTGCTCGCCGCCCTTCGACTGGATCATGCTGCGCGGGATCGCGTCGAGGCAGCGGCCGTCCAGGTCGCAGAGGACGTCGATCGAGTACTCGGTGCCGTGGCAGATCTCCTGGACCATCGAGGGCAGCGGCGTGTAGGCCAGGAAGAACTCGAGCTCCACGCGGTTCGCGCAGCGGAAGATGCCCTCGGAGCCGCGTCCCTCGCGCATCTTGACGAGCACGGGGTAGCGCAGGTCGTCGGGCAGCTCGGCCGGGTCGAAGGTGCGCGGCGAGTGCAGCCCATGCGCATCGAGGAAGCGCGCCATCGCGAGCTTGTCGACGCAGCGGCGCGTGGCCTCGCCGTCCGGCAGGAACGTCCGGCAGCCGATGGCCTCGAGCCGCGGGGCGAGGTCGGCGAGCAGCACGAGATCCCACTCGGAGCACGGCAGGACCATCGCGCAGCCGTGCGCCTCCGCGGTCGCGACGACGTGGTCGGCGTAGCCCGGGTCGTCCGCGCGCGGCGCCTCCACCGCGATGTCGCAGAACGGCAGCGCCGGGGCCATGCGGCTGGAGTCCGTGCCGACGACGGCCCCGCCGCCGCGGCGCGCGACCGCGTCGCGGAACGCCTGGGCGACGTCGACACGCAGGCCGACGCAGGTCAGCAGCACGTTCACGCGGCACCCCCGGTCCAGCCGCCGCCCTCGCCCTTGTACGTGCCCGACCCGCTGAAGAGGATGCCCACGGTGCGAAGCATGATGCGGACGTCCAGTGCGAGGGAGCGGTTCTCGACGTACCAGACGTCGAGCTCGATCCGCTCGTCCCACGGCAGCGCGGCGCGGCCGTTGACCTGCGCCCAGCCGGTCAGGCCCGGCCGCACCTCGAGCCGAAGGCGCTGGCGCTCGCTGTACTGGTCGACCTGGTACTGCAGGGTCGGTCGCGGGCCGACGAGGCTCATGTCGCCGACGAGCACGTTCCAGAACTGCGGGAGCTCGTCGATCGAGGTCCGGCGCAGGAACCCGCCGATCCGGGTGATCCGGGTGTCGCCCTCGGCGACGGCGAATCCGGCGCCCTGCGCCGTCGCGTTGACGATCATCGTGCGGAGCTTCACGACATCGAACGGCACGCCGCCGCGGCCGACGCGCTCCTGGCGGAAGATCGGGTCCGACCGGTCCTCGCTCCACACGAGCAGGGCGGCGACGCCGATGACGGGCGCCGAGACGGCGAGCCCGACGCTCGCGCCGGCGATGTCGATGCCGCGCTTCACCGCCTCCTGCCAGCGCCTCACCGCGTGCCCTCCGCGCGCTCCCAGACCGGCTCGATGCCGTGGACGACGGCCTCCCACAGCGCGATCAGCGTGGCGAGGGTGACGAGGACGTAGTACTGGCAGAGCGCGGGGATCCGGCGACGTCCGCCGGTCACGCGCGACAGCACGGCGAGCGCGACCAGCAGGGCCTGCGCCGCGAGAACGACCCACCAGACGCCGCCCGTGGTCAGGGCGAGCGCGACGCTGACCGGCAGCAGCACGAGGTGCAGGAGGCCGCTGGCGTAGCGGAGCAGCCGGTGCGAGACCATCTGCAGCCAGTACAGCGGGCCGGACCGCCGCAGCGAGAACATCCGGCCGTGGAAGACGATCAGCCAGCAGTGCCCGAACATCCGGACCTTGCGACGGAACTCGTCGCCGAGGTCCGTCGACGGCTTCTCCGAGGCGACGGCGCCGGGCACGTACGTCGCGATCCAGCCGGACTGCACCATGCGGTACGGGAACGAGAGGTCGTGCCCGAAGCGCGGGTCGACGAACGCGTAGCGATCGCGGCGCACGGCGTAGATCGAGCCGTTGCCGCCCGTCACCGACGACATGCGCGCCTCCCAGCCGCGCAGCGCGACCTCGAAGCGCCAGTACGCCCCCTCGCGGTTCGTGCCCGCCGCGGTGCGCAGGGCCAGCCGCCCGCAGGCGTACGCCACGCGGTCGTCGGCGAACGGCCGGACGAGGCGGCGCAGCGCGTCGGGCTCCCACGCGCAGTTCGCGTCGGAGAAGGCGACGATCTCCGTCCCCTCGTCGAGCTGCCGGACGACGGTGTCCTGGGCGTTGACCTTCCCGCCGCGGGCCGCCCGCACGAGCTCCACGCCGCGGTCGGCGTAGCCGCGGACGATGTCGTCCGTTCCGTCGCTCGACGCGTCGGAGGCGACGATGATCCGCAGGCGGTCGCGCGGGTAGTCCAGTGCGAGGGCGTTGTCGAGCTTCGCGGCGATCACGTCGGCCTCGTTGTACGCGGCGATGACGAGCGCGACGCGCGGCAGCACGTCGTCGGCGGCGATGCGCCGGGGCCGGATGCGCGACCAGAGCCACGCGAAGGCGGGGTAGCCGACGTGCGTCCACACCAGCAGGACGAGCGCGGCCCAGCCGATGACCTCGAGCACGAGCACCGGCGGTAAGGGTATCCGTCAGGCCGCCGGCGCGGGTGCCGCGCGGCGGGCGAGGATGCGCTCCACGCCGAACGCCGCCGGCGCCGCGATCGCGAGCAGCAGGATCACGTAGAACGCGCTGAAGATCATCGTCAGGTAGAAGATGTTGCCGACCAGCGTCGCGACGAAGCCGGCGGTGAGGCCACGGGCGGCGGCGCTCAGCAGACCGCCGTCGTCCTCGAGCGCGCTGCGGGCGCGGCCCGCGCGGAGCAGCACCCGCAGGCGGCTCCCGACCCAGACGAGGAAGGCCAGCCAGGCGAGCGCGCCGATCAGGCCCATCTCCGTCAGCGTGGCGACGTAGAAGGAGTGCGGCCCGAAGTCGGCCCGGCCGGTCTGGAACTGGTAGTACACGGCGAAGTTGTTGACCCCGATCCCGAACAGCGGCGAGGTCTCCAGCACCGGGACGACGAGCTCGTAGAACTCCACGTGCGCCTGCGAGGAGCGGTCGCCCGTCGAGAGTCGCGACTCCAGCACCTGCTGGATCTGCGCGGTCCGGCCTGCGCCGGCAATGAGTCCGATCGCGGCGAGCACGACGAGGGCGAGCGTGACGTGCCGGTTGAAGAACCGCCGGCGGTACCAGGCGACCAGCATCAGCACGCCGACGCCGATCCCGAGCAGGCCCGAGCGCGACTGGGTGAGCAGGGCGGCGACGAACAGCACGCCGGCCGCGGCGGTCAGCAGCGTCCGGTGGTCCGCCGCCCAGCCGCGACGCGCGCCCACGATCAGGGCGACGAGCAGGAGCAGCGGAACGGCGATCATCACTCCGAGGTGGTTCGGGTCCTCGGAGAACCCGGTCAGCCGGAAGACCTCCGCCTTGCCGGTGACGCCGTACTGGTCGTACGTCGAGACGACGCCGTAGAGGTTCGCGCCGAGGCGGCGGGCGCCGGGGAAGAAGGGCGCGAGCAGCAGCCGGTCGAGCTCGACGCCGGTCGCCTGCCGAACGGCGGTCTGCACGAGGCCGTAGGCGGCGCTGGCCGTGACACCGGCCGTGAACGCGCCGGCCACGAGCCACCAGAGCCGCTCGCCGCGCCGGGCGACGTGCGCGACCGCGCAGATCAGGAACGCCGCGAAGATGCCCCACTTGACGATGCCCTTCGTCCACTGCGCGACGGCCTGCGTCGTCTCGAGGCCGAGGTAGCCGGCGAGGTGCACGCTGAAGAGCAGCAGGACGAAGCCGAGCGTGACGGCGGAGGCCGGTGCGAACCGGGCGTCGCGTCGCAGCAGCCGGTCGAGCAGGAACAGGCCGATGAAGGCGATCTGCAGGAGGTCGACGAGCGTGATCCGCCCCGCCACCTCCCACGACATCTTCTGCCACGTCGCGGTCAGCGCCACGAGCAGCAGCGCGCCGTCGAGCAGCGTCAGTCCGCGGAGGTGGCGCATGGGGTCATTGTGGCGCAGCGGTGCGGGGGTGGATGGTGAAAAGGGGTCAGACCGCTTTTCACCATCGGGCGTCAGCGTTCGCGTGGCCTGCGTCGATGATGGTGAAAAGCGGTCTGACCCCTTTTCACCATCCACCCCCGCACACCTACGCCACCCGCAGCACGATCCCGCTCGGGTCCGTCACCCGCCAGCCGTCGCCGTCGCGCTCCGGTGTGCCGCCGGCGGCGCGCACGCGGTCGGCGAGCGCGTCGCGGTCGGCTGCCTCCGGGAGCAGGAGGGTCGCCGAGGCGAGACGGGCACGGCCCGGTCCGGCGATCGGCTGGCCGGCGCTGTGCCACGTGTTCGCGCCGATGTGGTGGTGGTAGCCGTCGGCGGCGAGGAACGCGGCCTGCGGGCCGTACGTCGCCATCAGCTCGAAGCCGAGCACGTCGCGGTACCAGGCGATCGTGGTCGGGACGTCCGTCACACGCAGGTGGACGTGGCCCATCGTCGTACCGGTGGGCACCCCGTCCCACGGCTGCGCTGGGTCGGCCTCGGCGAGCAGCGACGGGAGGTCGAGCGCGACGGTGGTCATCAACTGGGCGACGCGGCCCTCCCAGACCTCGCGGGGGCGGTCGGCGTAGATCTCGATGCCGTGCCCGTCGGGGTCGGTCAGGTACAGCGCCTCGGAGACGACGTGGTCGCTCGCGCCGCCGACCGGCACGCGGTCGTCGACCGCGTGCTGCACCCAGCGGGCGAGGTCGGCGCGGGTGGGCAGGAGGAGCGCGAGGTGGAAGAGGCCCGCGGATCGCTCGTCCGGCTGCGCGCCGGGCTCCTCGACGAGCCGGACCAGCACCTCGCCGCCCGCGCCGAGATGCGCGCTGCCGGGCGCCTCGCCGATGACCGCGAGACCGATCGCGTCGCGGTAGTACGCGACGGAGCGGTCGAGGGCGCCGACGGTCAGCGTGACCGCGCCGACGCGCGTGGTGGCGGGGAGGGCGCTCATGCCCGTGCCAACGGCCGGTTTCGAGCGGGCATTCCGGGGGTGCGACGGCGATCCACATCGTGGTGCCGAGGCGGCCGAGCAGGCTCTCGCGCCGCCGCGGCGAATCCGCGGCAGAGTGAGCGTCATGCCCCGCCGCCGACTCGTCGCCCTCGTTGCCGTCCTCGTCGGGCTGCTCGCCGTGCCCGCCGTCGCGTCGGCGAAGGAGCCCGCCGCCGGCGTGCAGGAGCCGACCGTCGCCTGGGTGAAGGCGGGCGCGCTCGACGACGGCCGCGTCGTCGTCCGCGTCCGCGTGCGGCACGCACCGCTGACGTCGCCGGCCGCGGGTGCGGATTCGATCGGCGCCGTCACCGTCGTGCTGTCCCGCTTCGTCGGCGACCGCGACTACACGATCGGCGGCTCTTCGGCCTCCCGCGCCCTGCCGGTGCTCGATTCGCCGATCGGCGTGGTCTACCGGATGATCCTCAACCCGCGCCAGAGCGCCGCCGTCACCGCCGCCTCGACGGCCGGCACCCTCCGCGGCCTCGTGCTGGTCGATCAGCGCGCAACGGCGCGCGGGCGGACGCCGGCGCGCGCGGGCGGCTTCCTGCGCGTCACCCTCCGCTCCGCCGCCTTGGGGGCGACGGAGCCGCCGGCCGCCCCGCCGCTCCTCGAGAACGGGCGCACCTGGGCCGCCATCGGCGCCGACGACACCGGCCGCCCGTTCGTCGAGCGCGTGGTGCTCGGGTTGCCCGGCGGGCGCCGCGCGACGATCGTCCTGCGCACCGCCCTCGACGTGGCCGGAGGCCCCACGGCGGTCACGGGCACCGTGCGCGTCGTCGACGCGGCCGGGGCCGAGCTCGGCTCGGCGCCCGTACCCGCCGGCATGACGCTCGCCGTCAGCCCGACCGGGCGCGAGCGCGGCACGCTCGTCTGGCCCGAGCTGCTCGTGCCGAACGTGGACCCGATTCCCGCCGGCACGTCACTGCTTGCGCCGCCGTCCGTCGGCCGCCCCGCCCGCTGATTCCCCGCAGGGCCCCGACGGGGGGTCAGCGGAGCTTGCGGATGACCGAGACGGCCATCAGCGCGCCGGCGGCGGCGATGGCGATCGGCGCGATGCGCTTGGCCTTCGCGGTCGCCTCGTCCTTCGCGGATCCGGCAGCCGCGCCGAGGTTGCCGACCGCCTCGATCAGGCCGGCCTGCGCGGCCTCGGCCTCGGCGCGTGCCGCGGCGAGCTCGTCCTTGCCCATCAGCGCAGCTCCTCGGTGGCGGCGTCGGTCGCCTTGCCGGCGAGACGCCCGGGGGTCTGCTGGGCGATGCCGAGCGCGGTGTCCGGGACCGGCGGGCCGACCTTCGCGAGGATCGACTTGCCCACCACCGCGAACAGGCCCGCGACGACGAGGAAGATGGCGGCGGTGATGAGCGCGGCGGCCCACAGCGGCACGACGCTCGCGATGCCCCAGATGATCGCGATCATGATCGCGAACAGGGACAGGAACCCGAGCGCGCCGGCGAGCACCAGCAGGCCGACGCCGGGCGCCGCCTTCTTGGCCTTCGCCTTCACCTCGGCCTGCGCGAGGGCGATCTCGGCGCGCACGAGGCGCTGCGCCTGCTCGGAGACCTTGAAGGCCCCCTCCTGGAGTCGGTCGATGACGTCCCGCATGTGGCGGATGCTACCCCGACTCGGCGGCCGTCGCCGCCGTCTCCCACTCCCGCAGCAGCGCCTGCAGCTCCTCGGCGCGCTGGCTGTGGGCCTTGGCGGTCTGCACGAACAGCTGGTGATCGGCGCGCACGCTGGCGTCGGCGAGCTCGGCCTCGAGCGTCGCGATCGTCTCCTCCTTCGCCGCGATCTCCGCCTCGAGCTCGCGCACGCGCCGCTGCTCCGCGGTCGGCGGGGCCTTGCGCGCCTTCGGCTTCGGCGCGCCCTTTCGGACCACGGTCTTCTCGCGCACGCCGCCGTCCGTGGCCGCGACGAAGTCCTCGTAGTCGCCGTCGCGCCGCACGAGCGTGCCCTGCTCCAGCGATAGCGTCTCGTCCGCGAGGGCGTCGATCAGCGCGCGATCATGGGAGACCATCAGGATCGCGCCCTCGAACGCGTCGAGCGCGGCCTCGAGCGCCTCGCACGCCTCGACGTCGAGGTGGTTCGTCGGCTCGTCGAGCACGAGGACGTTCGCGCCGGACGCGACCATCTTCGCGAGCAGCACGCGCCGCCGCTCGCCACCCGACAGCACCTCGATCTTCTTGTCGACGTCGGAGCCGGGGAAGAGGAAGCGCCCGAGCAGCGTCCGGCAGTCCGTCGTGCCGAGCGGGCTGCCCGCGCTCATCGCCTCGAGGACCGTCGCGCGCTCCGGGAGGTCGTCGGCGTGCTGCGAGAAGTACGCGACCTGGACGTTGTGGCCGAGCTTGACCGTGCCGCTGGCGGCGTGGCGGTCGCCGAGCAGCGTCTCGAGCAGCGTCGTCTTGCCGGAGCCGTTCGGGCCGATCACCGCCATCCGGCGCCCGCGCTCGAGCACGAACGAGCCGCGCTCGACGAGGACGCGGTCGCCGATCGTCAGCGTGAGGTCCTCGATGGTCAGCACGTCGCGGCTCGGCTTGACCGTCTTGGGGAACCCGAACGCGATGCGCGTCTCCTTGCGGGGTGCGTCGAGGCGCTCGATCTTGGCGAGCTTCTTGCCGAGCGACTTCGCCTGCTTCGCGCGCGTGCCGGCGCCGAAGCGGCTGATGAACCGCTCCAGGCGCTCGATCTCGGCCTGCTGCCGCTCGAAGGCGTCGGCGGCCTGCGTCTCCTCGAGGATGCGCTCCTTGCGGTAGGCGCTGTAGCGCATGTTGTAGACCTTCGGCCGCCCGCGCCCGAGTTCCACGACGCCGGTCGCGACCGCCTCGAGGAACCAGCGGTCGTGCGAGACGAGCACCACGGCGCCCGGGAACTCGGCGAGCTCCTGCTCGAGCCACTCGAGGTTCTTCAGGTCGAGGTGGTTGGTCGGCTCGTCGAGCAGCAGCAGGTCGGGCTTCGCCGACAGCGTCCGCGCGAGCGCCGCGCGCGTCAGCTCGCCGCCGGAGAACGTCTTCAGCTCGCGCTCCATGTCGACGTCCTCGAAGCCGAGGCCGCGCAGGACGGCCTCCACGTGGACGCGCCAGGTGTACCCGCCGACCTGGTCGAAGTCCGCCTGCGTCTGGGCGTAGGCGTGCATCGTCGCGTCGGAGTGGTCGCCGCCGGCCATCGCCTGCTCGAGCTCGGCGAGGCGCCGCTCGATCGCCTCGACATCGCCGAGGAGCTCCGCGACGTACGCGCCGAGCGTCCGCCCGTCGGCCCGTGGCGGGCGCTGGTCGTGCAGCGCCACGCGCCAGCCGCGCGGGATGCCGACCTCTCCGTCGTCGGGCGCCACCTCGCCGGCCACGATGCGCAGGAGCGTCGTCTTGCCGACGCCGTTGCGGCCGACGAGGCACAGCCGCTGGCCGGTCCCGACCCGCAGCGATACGTCGTCGAGCAGCAGGCGGTCGCCGTACGCCTTCGTCACGCCTGCGAGGTGCATGGTGGCCACGGGGGCAGGGTAGGCGGGGCAGGGATGGTGATGGCGCAAGCGGGTTGTCGCAAA
>JAUMCA010000079.1:0-5150 GCA_032119475.1 Thermoleophilia bacterium
GGAGGTAGCGCCGGGACTGCTCGACGTCGAACACCCCGCGCTCGAGGAAGACGTCCGCCGCGTCGGCGAGCGGCGCGCACGCCGGCAGGATCTCCTCGATCGCCGTCTCGACGTAGGCATCCGGCGCGGCGGCCTCGGGCGGCGTGGACTGGAGGGCGAGGCACGTGGTCGATACCCGCACGCCGGCCGCCTCGCCGGCCGCGCGCGCGGCGCGCAGCATCCGCGCCTCGTCGACGGCGCTGAGCCCGTAGCCCGACTTGACCTCCGCCGTCGTCGTGCCGGTGCGCCGCATCTCGCGCAGCCGCCGGGCGGCGCTCGCGACGAGCGCGTCGTCGTCGGCCTCGCGGGTCATGCGCATGCTCGCGCGGATGCCCCCGCCCTCGGCGGCGATGCGCTCGTAGTCCGCACCCTGGGCGCGCAGGTCGAACTCGTGGATCCGGTTGCCGCCGTAGACGACGTGCGTGTGGCAGTCGACGAGCCCCGGCACGGCGCTCATGCCGGTGGCGTCGATCACCTCCGCGTCGTCGAGCGGCACCGCGGAGCGCACCTCCTCCCGCGCCCCGACCGCCTCGACGTGGCCGGCGCGGATCGCGATGGCCGCGTCGTGGATGACGCCGAAGTCGCCGTCGGCGTCCACCGTCGCCAGCGACGCGATGCGGTCGATCAGCAGGTCGGCGGGGCGCATGGCGTGAGTCTACGGCTCGACCGCTCTGCTATAACTCCGCGAAATCACAGGTACAAGCAACGCTCATGTGGCAGCATGAGCCGAGATCCCCGAACCCCCAGGAGCACCATGGGCATCCGCATCAACGACACCGCCCCGAACTTCACCGCCCAGACGACGGAGGGCGAGATCGACTTCCACGAGTGGATCGGCGACTCGTGGGCCGTCCTGTTCTCGCACCCCAAGGACTTCACGCCGGTCTGCACGACCGAGCTCGGCTACATGGCGAGCATCAACGGCGAGTTCCAGAAGCGCGGCGTCAAGATCATCGGCCTGTCCGTCGACCCGGTCGACCGCCACGAGCAGTGGGCCGACGACATCGAGGAGACCCAGGGCACGCGCCCGAACTTCCCGATGATCGGCGACGTCGACTTCAACGTGTCGAAGCTCTACGACATGCTGCCCGCCGAGATCAGCGGCGACCCGCTCGAGCGCACGCCGGCCGACAACCAGACGGTCCGCAACGTGTTCGTGATCGGCCCGGACAAGAAGATCAAGCTGGTCCTCGCCTACCCGATGACCACGGGCCGCAACTTCGACGAGGTCCTGCGCGTGATCGACTCGCTGCAGCTCACCGCGAAGCACAAGGTCGCGACGCCCGCTCAGTGGCAGCAGGGCGACGACGTGATCATCGCGGGCTCGGTCAACAACGAGCAGGCCAAGGAGATCTGGCCCGAGGGCTGGAAGGAGCCGAAGCCCTACATCCGCATCGTCCCGCAGCCGAAGGGCTAGGCAGCACTGCCGAGGGACCAGCGCACGGCGGGCGGCGGCACGGGGGCCGCTGCCCGCCCGGAGCGCGCTAGTGCTACCGTGTAGCACATGGCTGATTCGATTGGCGTCCGCGAGCTTCGGCAGTACGCGAGCACGTACCTCGCGCGCGTCAAGGAGGGCGAGTCGATCACCGTCACCGAGCGCGGCACGCCGATCGCGCGGCTGGTGCCGATCGGCGAGGCGGCGTCGGACTGGCGGGAGGAGTGGGTGGAGCAGGGGCGCATGATCCCCGGTGATCGGTCGGAGCCGTTCTCCTGGTTGGATCTGCCCAAGTTCGACCTGCCGCAGGGGATCGGATCGACGGCGGAGCTGCTCGACGAGATCCGGCGGGACCGCATCTGATGCTCTACCTGGATGCGTCGGCATTCATCAAGCCGTTCTCGCGGGAGCCGGAGGGACATCTGATCGCGGCCCTGCTCGCTGAGCGCGAGGACGAGTTGATCTCGTCCGTACTGCTGGACGTCGAGGCCTCGCGCGCGGCCGGCCGTCTCGGCGGCGATGCGCACCTGCACGTCGATCGCGTGCTCGGGCGCATCCGGCGCCTGCGCATCGATGCGCCGATCGTCGCCAGCGCCGCGCTGCTTCTGCCGGACTCCTCGCTACGCGCTCTCGACGCGATCCACCTCGCGACGGCGCTCTCGATCCCCGAGCCCACCACGGTCGTCACGTACGACGCGCGTCTGCAGGACGCCTGCCGCCAAGTCGGGCTCCCCGTGATCGCACCGACCTGATCGTGGTCGCGCCGGCGCTCGCCGCCGGTGCGAAGATGGGGGGACGATGCCGAACCGCCTCGCCGACGAGACCTCCCCGTACCTGCGCCAGCACATGGACAACCCGGTCGACTGGCGGCCGTGGGGTGAGGAGGCCTTCGCCGACGCGCGCGAGCGCGACGTGCCCGTGCTGCTGAGCATCGGCTACGCGTCGTGCCACTGGTGCCACGTGATGGCGCACGAGTCGTTCGAGGATCCCGCCGTCGCGGCGGTCATGAACCGCCTCTACGTGAACGTCAAGGTCGACCGCGAGGAGCGCCCCGACGTCGACGCGGTCTACATGGAGGCGGTCGTCGGCCTGACGGGGCACGGCGGCTGGCCGATGACCGTGTGGCTCACGCCCGACGGCCGGCCGTTCTACGGCGGCACGTACTTCCCGCCGCAGCCGCGGCCCGGCATGCCGTCCTTCCCGCAGGTGCTGGAAGCGGTCGCCGAGACGTACCGCGATCGGCGCGGCGACGTCGACGCGCAGGCCGAGCGGATCGCGAGCGCGCTGCGGGCGACGGCCGATCGCCACGCGACCGACGACGACGGGCATGAGGACCCGCCCGGACCCGCCATGGTCGACCGGGCGATCGCGAAGCTCGCCACGATCTTCGACCAGGTGCACGGCGGCTTCGGCGGCGCGCCCAAGTTCCCGCCGAGCGCGATGTTCCCGTTCCTGTTCGGCTGCGACGACCGGCCGCGCGGCCGCGACGGGCAGTACATGTCGCGGCTCACGCTCGAGCGCATGGCCGACGGGGGGATCCACGACCAGATCGGCGGCGGCTTCCACCGCTACGCCGTCGACGGCTACTGGCTCGTGCCGCACTTCGAGAAGATGCTGTACGACAACGCGCTGCTCGCCGGCGCGTACGCGCATGCCGCGCTCGCGGCCGACTCCGACCGCTACGCGGACGTGGCGCGGCGCACGCTCGCGTACATGGACCGCGAGCTGTCGCTGCCCGAGGGAGGCCTCGCCTCGGGGCAGGATGCGGACACGGAGGGGGTCGAGGGGCTGACGTTCGTCTGGACGCCGGCGCAGGTCGACGAGGCGGTGGCCGACCCGGTCGACGCCGCGCTCGCCAAGGATCTCTGGAACATCACCGCCGAGGGCAACTTCGAGCACGGCACGACGGTCCTCAGCGTCGTGGCGCCGATCGAGGAGGTGGCCGAGCGCGCGGGCCTGTCGGAGGACGAGGCCGTCGAGCGGCTGGAGCGCGCGCGGGCGCAGCTGCACGCGGTGCGCGATCGCCGGCCGCAGCCCGGTCGCGACGACAAGGCGCTCGCGGCCTGGAACGGCTTCGCCCTGGCCGCGTTCGCCGACGCCGGGCGCCTGCTCGGCGACCCGGCCCTGATCGCCCGCGGCGTCCGCATCGCCGACTTCATCGCTGAGCGCCTGGTCCGCGAGGACGGCGCGCTGATCCGCTCGTGGTGCGGCACGCCCGGCACCGCGACGGGGTTCAGCGAGGACTACGGCGCCGTTGCCGACGGCCTGCTGCGGCTCCACGCCGCGACCGGCGACCTGCGGCACCTGATCGAGGCGCGGCGCCTGATCGACCGCGCGGTGGAGCTGTTCCACGACCCCGCGCGCGGCGGCTTCTTCCTCGCCCCGAGCGACGGCGAGGAGCTCGTCGCCCGTACCAAGGGCGTCGAGGACACGCCCACGCCGAGCGGTTCGTCCCTGATCGCCGCCTGCCTCGTCCGCCTCGGCCGCATCTACGGCGACCACGTGCTCGAGCAGCTGGGGCTGGACGGCGTCGCGGCCGTGCGCGGCGTCGCCGAGCGCGCGCCGCAGGCGTTCGGCTCGCTGCTCGGGATGGTGCAGCTCGCGTCGACGACGCCGCGCGAGATCGCGATCGTCGGCGCGCTCGACGACCCGCGGACGGATGCCCTGCGCGCCGTGGTCGATCGTCGCTTCGCGCCGTGGGAGGTCGTGGTCGTCGCCGCGCCCGACGATCCGCGCGGCGCCGGCATCCCGCTGCTCGCCGGGCGCGGACTGGTCGACGGCGCGCCGGCGGCCTACGTGTGCGAGCGCATGGCCTGCCGCACGCCGATCACCGATCCGGAGGCACTGCGCGCGGCGCTCGCGCCGACCCGCGCGCCCGCCGCCGACTGACGCGCGTCGTCGGCCCGCGCCCCGCGGTCATCGTCGTCGGCATGCCCGAGATCCAGCGCGACGCGCTCCACGCCTTCATCGACCGCCAGCTCTTCAAGGTCGAATCCACCCCCGTGCCGCCCGACATGCGCGCCCTCGGCGAGCGCGAGCGGCTGGCACCCGACGAGATCCACGCCCTGTGGGTCGCCGCCGGCATCGCGAGCCAGATCGGGATGGCGCTCGCCCTCGAGCCGGATCGCTTCGTCGCGCCCTGGCCCGGGCGGGGAGCCGCCGCCTAGGCGCGCAGCAGGTGGCGCAGGACCGCGATGGTCGTGTGCAGGCGGTTCTCCGCCTCGTCCCACACGACGGACTGCGGGCCGTCGAGCACCTCCGCCGCGACCTCCTCGCCGCGGTGGGCGGGGAGGCAGTGCATGAAGATCGCGTCCGGCGAGGCCTGCGCCATCAGCGCCGCGTCGACCTGGAAGCCGTCGAACGCCGCCATCTTCGCGTCCTTCACCGACTCCTCGCCCATCGACACGAACACGTCGGTGACGACGACGTCGGCGCCGGCGACCGCGGCGGCCGGATCGCGCGTCAGCGTGACGGCGTCGCCGAGGGCGGCCAGGACGGCGGGATCGGGGTCGTAGCCCTCGGGCGCGGCGATCCGCACCCGCATGCCGGCGAGCACCGCGGCCTGCGCCAGCGAGTGGAAGACGTTGTTGCCGTCGCCGACCCACGCGATCTCGACGCCCTCGAGGCGGCCGAGGCGCTCCTCGATCGTCATCAGATCGGCGAGGGCCTGCAGGGG
>JAUMCA010000080.1:0-2758 GCA_032119475.1 Thermoleophilia bacterium
GCTTCGCGGTCTTCAAGGATGCGGGCCCGGCGCTGCTCGCGGCCGTCCGCCAGCTCGAGCAGGCCTCGCCGCAGATGCGCGAGTACGTCGCGTCGCTCGAGCAGGGCATCGGCATCTCGCTCGAGGACGACCTCGTGCCGGCCCTCAGCGGCCAGCACGCGCTCGTCGGCCTCGCCGGCGACGAGCCGAAGGGCGCGCTCCTCCTGGCCCCGGCGGATCCCGTCGCGGCCGGCTCGACGATGGCCAAGGCGCTCGACTTCGGTCGCGAGATGCTCGGCGATCGGGCGGAGAAGGCGAAGGACGTGGCCGTCACCCGTCAGGCCGACAGCCCGATCATCGCCATCGGCAACGCGCCGCAGCTCGCCGCCCGCCCCGACGCCTCGATCGCGTCGACGGCCGCGTACCAGGCGATCGTCGGCGCTGCGGGCGTCCCGGGCACCGTCACCGGCCTCGCCTACCTCGACGCCGCGCCGCTGCGCGCGAAGGCCGCGACGAAGGCGGCCGCCGAGGGCAAGCGGCTGCCCGCCGCCGCCGACGCCGTCCGCGGCGTCGTCGCCTGGGGCACGCCGACCGGCGCCCAGGCGTTCATCGCGATCGGGTAGCGCGCGTGGGGCGATGGGGTCTGCGGGGTCAGGCGCGCAACGGGGTCAGACCGTTTCGCACCGTCCTGTGCACAACGGTCTGACCCCTTTGCACGCCTGACCCCGCAGCCCCCATCGCCTGACCACCCGACGCGCGCCCGTACCCGGCCCGGTACGATCCCCGTGATAATCCGCAGCACGTTTCATCAAGGAGTCGCGCCGTGGCGCAGGAGCACTCGATCCTCTTCACCTCGGAGTCCGTCACCGAGGGGCACCCCGACAAGATCGCCGATCAGATCTCGGACACGGTGCTCGACGCCGTGCTCGCGGAGGATCCCGCTGCCCGCGTCGCCTGCGAGACCCTCGTCACGACGGGCCTCGTGCTCGTCGCGGGTGAGATCACCACGTCGGCGCGCATCGACGTCCCCGAGCTCGCCCGCCAGACGGTGCGCGAGATCGGCTACGACGACGCGCTGAAGGGCTTCGACGCCAACACCTGCAACGTGATGGTCGCGCTCGACCGCCAGTCGCCCGACATCGCGCAGGGCGTCGACGGCCAGAACGCCGACGAGGTCGGCGCGGGCGACCAGGGGATGATGTTCGGCTACGCGTGCACCGAGACGCCGGAGCTGATGCCCCTGCCGATCATGCTCGCGCACCAGCTGTCGCATCGCCTCGCGGAGGTCCGCAAGGACGGCACGCTCCCGTACCTGCGCCCCGACGGCAAGACCCAGGTGACGGTCGAATACGCCGAGGACGGCGGGCACCTCCGTCCGGTCGGCATCGAGCGCGTGCTCATCTCGACGCAGCACGCCGACCACCTCGAGCAGGAGCAGATCAAGGCCGACCTCGCCGAGCACGTCGTGCGCGGCCTGCTCCCGGCCGAGCTCTGCGACGTCGATCGCATCGCCGGCGAGCACCTGCTCGTCAACCCGACCGGCCGCTTCGTCATCGGCGGCCCGATGGGGGACTGCGGCCTGACGGGCCGCAAGATCATCGTCGACACGTACGGCGGCATGGGCCGTCACGGCGGCGGCGCCTTCTCGGGCAAGGACCCGTCGAAGGTCGACCGCTCCGCGGCCTACGCGGCCCGCTGGGTGGCGAAGAACATCGTCGCCGCGAAGCTCGCCGAGCGCTGCGAGGTCCAGGTCGCGTACGCCATCGGCGTCGCGCATCCGGTCTCCGTGATGGTCGAGACCTTCGGCACCGCGACGGCGGATGAGAACAAGATCGCCGCGGCGGTCCGCAAGGTGTTCGACCTGCGCCCCGCCGCGATCCTCGAGCAGCTCGACCTGCGACGCCCGGTCTATCGTCCGACTGCCGCCTATGGCCACTTCGGACGCGATGCATTCACGTGGGAGCGCACCGACCGGGTCGACGAGCTCCTCGCCGCGGTCTAGCGACGCCGTCCGGGTCGTCCCGCTCGTCACCACGCGCGGCCTGGCCGCGCCGCTGACGTACGCGGGTGGCCTGCCGATCGGCGCCGTGGTCGACATCCCGCTGGGCCGCCGTGCCGAGCGGGGCGTGGTGATCGGACCGGCCGAGGCGGGCGACGTCCCCGACGGGGTCGCCCTCAAGGCCGCGGCCGACACCGGCCTCCGCATCCCGCCGGACCTCGTCGACCTCGCCCTGCGGATCGCCGAGCGCTACGCCACGCCTCCCGCGCGGGCGCTGCGGCTCGTGCTGCCGCCGGACGGCACGCCGCCGCCGCCCGACCCCTGGGTGGCCGCGGCGCCCGAGGCGGAGGTGCGGGGCAGCCGGCAGGCCGCCATCCTCGCGGCCGCGCGCGACGCGCCCGGCCCGCTCAGCGACGTCGCCGCCCGCGCCGGCGCGACGCCGGGTGCGGTGCGCCGGCTGATCGCCGACGGCCGCCTCGTCGAGGTGCCGGCGCCCCCGCCGGATCTGGAATCGGCGCTCGTCGCGACCGGCGAGCAGGCGGAGGCGATCGCCCGCCTCGAGCGCGCGATCGACGGCGGCGGCGGCGCGCGGGAGCTGCTGCTCCACGGCGTCACCGGCTCCGGCAAGACGGAGGTCTACCTGCGCGCCGCCGAGCACGCGCTGGCCCGTGGGCGCGGCGTGATCATCCTCGTGCCGGAGATCGCCCTGGCGCCGCAGACGGCCGCCCGCGTGCGACGCCGCTTCGGCGCGCTCGTCGAGGTGCTGCACTCGGGACTCGC
>JAUMCA010000081.1:0-3593 GCA_032119475.1 Thermoleophilia bacterium
TCGCCTGCGACCTCTTCGACGCCGTCGCCGCCGGACTCGGCGCGCGCAACGGCTCCCTCAGCAAGCAGACGGCGATCATGGCCGGCGGCACCGCGCTCCTCGCCGCCGGCCTCGGCGCGGCTGCGCTCCAGGCCGGCGAGTAGGCGCGCCTGGGTGCCGCCGCATCAGTCGTCGTCGCGCTCGACGTAGACGCTGAGCGTCCGCGTCGCGCAGCCGTCTGCGCCGCAGGCGCGCACCGTGATCTTGCGCGTGCCGGGCCTCATGCCGCGCGCTGAGAGGGTGCGTTCGAAGTCGCGGGTGGCGTCCTCGGTGTCGGTCTCCGTCAGGTAGCCCTTGGCGGTGCGGCCGGCGAAGCTGAACGTCACGCGAGCCGCGCTCGACGCCGTCTCCGTCGAGAGGTGGAGGCGGTTGCCGGGCTCCAGCTCGGCGTCGATGTCGAACACCCTCGGCGCGGCAGCCGTCGCGGGGACCGCCGCCAGCGTGAGCGCGGTGAGGGCACCGGCGGTGATGGTGGCGGCGCGGTTGGATCGAAGCGAGAACATGGCGTGTCTCCTAGGTCGGGGGGTCACGCCACCGTTTCTACGCAGGGGCCGATGAGAGAACGGTGAGACGCGCGAGCGTGCCGCCGCCAGGCCGCGCCTCCAGCACGACGTCGCCGCCGTGCGCCTGCGCGACCGCCCGCGCGATCGACAGGCCAAGTCCGGTGCCCGCGGTCGTGCGGGCCACGTCGGCCCGAGCGAACCGCTCGAACGCGACCGGGAGGAAGTCCTCGGGGACGCCCGCTCCGCGATCGGCGACGAGCACCTGGGCGGTGAGCGGCGAGGGCCTCGACACCGTGATCTCGACCGGCGCCGCGCCGTGCCGCTGGGCGTTCTCGACGAGATTCGCGATGGCCTGCTCCAGGCGCAGCCCGTCGCCGTGCACGATGACGGCGGCGGGGCGCGCGGCCTCTTCGGCGCCGGCGCCGAAGGCCGCGTCGAGCCCGAGTCGTTCGGCCACGCGCTCGGCCAACGCGACGAGATCGACGCGTTCGGTGCCGGCGGCGAGGTGGCCGTGGTCGGCGCGGGCGAGCACGAGCAGGCCGTCGGCGAGCGACGTGAGGTGGCGCGCCTCCTCGAGTGCCGACGTGATCGCGTCGCGGAGTTCCTGCGCGGAGCGGTCGCCTCGCGTCGCGAGTTCGAGCTCGGTCGTCAGCACGGCAAGTGGCGTGCGCAGCTCGTGGCTGGCGTCGGAGGCGAAGGCCCGCTCGCGGTCGATCGCCGCGGCCAGGCGCCCAAGCATCGCGTTGAGGGTCTCGGCGAGCGCGCGGAGCTCGTCGCGGGCCTCGGGCAGCTCGAGGCGGTCGTCGAGCGAGCGCTCGGAGATTCCGCTGGCCTGGCGCCGCATCCGCTCGACGGGCCGCAGTGCCGCGCCGATCGCAAACCAGCCGACGAGGCAGGCGGCCAGCAGCGAGAGCGGCAGCGCGATCAGCAGCACCTGTTGGAGCGCGCCCATGGCGTCGGAGCGGTCCTCAAAGGTGTCGCCGACGATCACGGTGAGACGCTCTCCGCCGACGTCGACCGTTCGCGCGATCACGCGGGCGCGGTCGTCTTCGAACGGCTCGGGCGTCGTCTCCTGCAGGGCGCCCCGATCGATCTCCTCGTCGCTGGGCGCCTCCGCCTCGACCTGGACGCCCTCCAGTGTGATCGTGACGCCCTCGCTGGCGTCGTCGATCTCGTCCGCGGTGAGCAGTGGCGCCGACGGTAGGCCGTCGCTGGCGAGCGCCACGCGCCCGCCGGCGTCGAGGATCTGGGTAAACGACTCGCCGGGGTCGTCGAGGCCGGCGGTGAGGCCCACCTCGGGTCCACCGCGCTCCACGAGCAGGCGCGCGACGGCGGAGGCGCGCGTCTCGAGTTGGCTGTCGGTGGCGTCGGTGAGCTGGTCTTGGACGCCCGAGCGGATCGCCAGGCCGGCGACGGCCAACAGCACGAGCATGACGACCGCAAAGGGCAGGACGACGCGTCCGCGAACGCCGAGCCTCGGCCGTCTCACGCGGCCTCTGGCGGGGCGGCTACGTCGTCGACGAGTCGGTAGCCCGTTCCGCGGACGGTCTGCAGCGACGCGCGACCGAAGGGCCGGTCGAGTTTGTCTCGTAGGTAGCCGACGTAGACGTCGACGACGTTGGAGCGGTTCTCGTAGGCATGGTCCCACGCGAGTTCGAGCAGTTCGCCGCGGGTCAGGGCGGTGCCTGGGCGGCGCATGAACGCCTCGAGGATCGCGAACTCCTTGGCGGAGAGGTCGAGTTCGGCGTCGCCGCGCCAGGCGCGCACGGCGGCGGGGTCGAGGCGCAGATCGCCGACCTTGAGGGTGGTCGGCCGCGGCGCGGCGCCGCGACGCGTGAGGGCCCGTACGCGCGCAAGGAGTTCGTCGACGGCGAACGGTTTGAGGAGGTAGTCGTCGGCGCCGGCGTCGAGCCCGGTGACGCGATCGGTGACGGCGTCGCGGGCGGTGAGCATCAGGATCGGGGTCCAGATCTCGTCGGCGCGCAGGCGGCGGCTGATCTCGAAGCCGTCGAGGCCCGGCAGCATCACGTCGAGCAGGATCACGTCGTAGGCCGTGCTCGAGGCCTGCCAGACGGCGTCGGCGCCGTTGCCGACGTGGTCACTCACCGCGCCGATCTCCTCGAGGGCGCGCAGCAGCAGCCGAGCCATCTTCGGCTCGTCCTCGACGATCAGCACGCGCACGCGGCCAGTATCGCGCGGCCAACGTGAGAGGCGGATGAGAGCGGGCGCGCTGCCGCGTCCCGGGCGGCGAGCCAGGCAGCCGCCTACCCCACGCGTGCGGTCGCCACGCGCTTCGTCTCCCCGGCCTTCGCGGTGACGACCACGCCGGCCCCGTCGACCGCCTTCGGAGTCGTCGCCGTGTAGCTGCGGCCCTTGCGCCGCAGCGCGAGCCGCTGGGTCTTGCCGTCGGCCGTTCGGATCACGGCGGTCACCTTCGCGGCGCGCATGCCGGTCGCCTTGGCGGTCACGACGACCCGGCCCTTCTTGTCCTTCTTCGCAGTGGCGCTGAGCTTGGCGTTGCTGCCGGCCACGGTGCCGCTGATCGCGACGAGTCCGCCGACGGCGCCCGCTTGCACGCGCACCTTCCACGCGCCCGTTCCCTTGCTCGCAGCCGAGACCGATCGCACCAGCTCGCCGACCTGCTCTCGCGCCGTGCGCGCCGCGACCTTGCCCTTGGGATCCACCAGCTCCGTCGTCGAGCCGGCCGGGGCCAACACGACTGCCCCAATCGTCCCGCGCTCGCCTGGGATCGTCAGCGTCGTGGACTCGCCGGCCTTCAGCGTCTTGGACTGCGTCGCCACCACCTGCGGCGCCACCGGAGCCTTCGCCACGGCGCGGTTCTGCACCGCGAAGTGGAAGTCCTGCGTCGACACTTTCCCGGTGCCGTCCGCCGCCGCGCGCCGCGCCCGCACCGCCGCCTTCGCCCCTGGCCCGACCTCGATCCGCGGCGCAACGAACGCGTTGAACGTCGTCGCGTCGGCCGTCATCGACGTATGCAAGATCGGCTGGCTCGCGGCGTCCGAGATCTCCCACCGGGCGCTACTGATCGCG
>JAUMCA010000081.1:3603-4916 GCA_032119475.1 Thermoleophilia bacterium
ACGTCTTCGGCATCGCCACCCCGACGAGCACCGAGAACGGGACACCCTTGCGGTTCGTCACCGACCGGTTGAACGTCTCGTCGACGTAGCCCGGCATCAGTTCCAGCGTTGGGCGCCCCGACGCCGCGGCGTAGATGAGGTTTGCGCAGACCGAGCCGCGATTCGGGGTGCCGAGCTGGATTAGGTGCGACACCCACGGCTTGCCGTCGAGCGCATTGCCGACGTCACGGTGGAGGTAGGCCCGCGAGATCAGCCCGCCCATCGAGTGGGCGACCACGTCGACGTGATCGGCGTCGAGCTGCTCCCGCTGCTGGCGCACCTCCCGCGCCATCACGGCGGCGTTGTCGAAGATCGAGCGGGTACCCGCCGGGTTGGTGTCCATCCCGGCCACGGCCCACGCCTTCCAGTGCTCGGAGTGCTGCCGCAGGAACCGCGGAAACTCCGTCCACGCGCCGGCGCTCGAGTTCCAGCCGTGCACCAAGATCACCGGCTTGGGCTTCACCTTCAGCACCTTCTGCCCGCCGCCATATGCCGACACCAACGCGACGTCGTGCTCGTACGTCGCCGTGCCCGGTCCGTCCTCCCACGCCAGCCCGGTCGTGTCGACGACGCCCCGCACCTCGACCGTCTGCCCGGCCGCGAGCGACACCGTCTTCGGCAGCTCTTCCGTGGGGAGATCCCGCTTGTGCGTCATGTCGCGGATCGCGACGGGCGACTCGATCGCATGATCGGTCGGGTTGTGGAGCTTGGCCGTCACCCGCACGCGGTTGCCGTCGAAGGTGCCGTCGCCCGGCAGGCCCGTCCATGAGCCGCCCGGCAGATCGGGGTGCTCGAACGTCAGGTCCTCCACGCAGACCGCACACTCAAAGGTGAGCTTGCCGGTGCCACTGATCGTGTCGGCGCACGACACCACCGTCACGGCCGGTCGGTCGGTGCAGTCCTTGCTGCGATTGAGCGGCACGGCGGTCTCCACCTTGCGCTCCTTCGCCGGCTCGTCCGGCAGGCGGTAGAGCTGCTCGAGCGGATCGTCGAAGCCGACGAACAGGTCGTCGGCGCTCTCGTTCGCGTCGCAGCCCGTCTCGACCTCCTCGCGCTCGAGGATCGGCTGCAGCTGCCAGGCGCGGCCGGACTGGTCGAGCGGGAACGCCAGTGGCGGGCGGTTCATCACGATGTCCCAGCCGCAGGCGCGCGTGACGCTCGTGGCGTTGCCGGCCGCGATCACCTTCTGCGTGCGCGTGAACGACCCGCTCCCGAGGTCCTGCTTCCACGCCTTTGCCTCGGTGAGATCCATCAGCAGCGGCTGCGCCGAGGGG
>JAUMCA010000082.1:0-4245 GCA_032119475.1 Thermoleophilia bacterium
CGTGACACCCCTTTGGGGTGTCACGCCCGCACCTCTCGACCCTCTACCCGCGGTCGACGCGGCGCGCGAGCTGCGTCATCACCCAGATCGCGCCGAGGGCGAGCGCGATGGTGATCGGCAGCTTGATCAGCGGTCCGCCCGGGATGAAGCGGTGCGCGAGCAGCGCGACCGAGACGGCGATCAGGACCGGGAAGGTGCGGACGAGCGCGACCGGCAGGCTGCGGATGCGGGACTTCATCGCGCGACCGCCTCGGCCCAGTCGCCGTACAGCGCGCGGTAGCGGCCCTCGTGGGCGAGCAGCTCGTCGTGCGAGCCGACCTCGACCACGCGGCCGTGCTCGAGCACGACGATGAGGTCGGCGTTGCGGATGGTGGAGAGGCGGTGCGCCACGACGAACGCGGTGCGTCCGGCCAGCAGGCGCTGCAGCGCCTCCTCGATGCCGGCCTCGGTCTGGATGTCGACGCTGGAGGTGGCCTCGTCGAGGATCAAGAGGCGCGGATCGACGAGCAGGGCGCGGGCGAACGCGATCAGCTGGCGCTGGCCGATCGACAGGCGCGAGCCGCGCTCCTGCACGCGCTCGTCGTAGCCGTCCGGCAGCGCCTCGATGAAGCGGTCCGCGCCGACCTCGTGGGCGGCCGCCTCAACCTCGGCGCGGGTGGCGTCCGGGCGGCCGAAGGCGATGTTGTCGTGGATCGTGCCGTTGAAGAGGAAGCCCTCCTGGGGCACGATCGCGATCTGCTCGCGCAGGCTCGCCATCGTGACCGTGCGCAGGTCGCGCCCGTCGATCGTGATGCGGCCCGCCTGCGGGTCGTAGAAGCGGGCGAGGAGCTTGATGATGGTCGACTTGCCGGCGCCCGTGTGGCCGACCAGCGCGACCGTCTGCCCGGCCACGACGTCGAGGTCGAGGCCGTCGATCACCGGTCGCTCCGGCGCGTAGCCGAAGCGCACGTGCTCGAAGCGCACGTCGCCGCGGATCTGGCTGATCGGCGTGGCGTCCGGGCTGTCGACGAGCGTCGGCTCGTCGTCCATCACGTCGAGGATCTTGTCGAGCGCGGCCGACCCGGCCAGGAACGTGTTGTAGACCTGGCTCAGCTGCTGGACGGGATCGAAGAACGACGCGAGGTAGCCGATGAACGCCACCAGCACGCCGATCTCGATGTCGCCCTGGACGTAGAGGTAGCCGCCGTAGCCGAACACGATGCAGGTCGCGAGCGCCGCGAGGATCTCGACCGTCGGGAAGTACCAGCCGCTCGACGTCACCGTGCGGTGGTTGGCGTCGCGGTAGGAGGTGTTCAGCTCGGCGATCTGCTCGCGGCTGGCGTGCTCGCGGCGGTACGCCTGGATCACGCGGATGCCGTTCAGGTTCTCCTGCAGCGCGGCCGTGACGAGGCCGAGGCGCGAGCGCATCTGCCCGTACGCGCGGGCCGACTGGCCGCGGAACACGAACGTCAGGATCGCCATGACCGGGAACACGATGAGCGTCGCGAGCGCGAGGCGGAAGTCGAGCACGAGCAGGATCCCGCCGGCCACCACGAGCGTCAGCAGGTTGCGCACCGTCGACGTGAGGCCGTCGGTGACGAGCTGCTGGAGCGCCTCGACGTCGTTCGTCAGGCGCGAGATGAGGACGCCGGTGCGCTGGCGCTCGAAGTAGCCGAGCGAGAGGCGCTGCATGTGCGCGAAGAGGTCGACGCGCAGGTCGTTGAGGACGCGCTCGCCGACCCAGCCCGTCATGTACGTCTCGATGCGCGATAGTCCGATCGCGACGAGGCCGATGGCGATGACGGCACCCGTGATGACCAGCAGGAGCCGCGTGTCGCCGGGGATGATCGCCGAGTCGATGGCGGTCTTCATCAAGAGCGGCACGGAGAGGGTGCAGGCGAGCACGGCGAACATGGCGGCGATCGCGCCGAGCAGCCGGCGCCGGTAGGGCTGCACGTACGTCCCGAGCTTGCGGACGTTCTTCAGGCCCTTGGCGCGCATGCCGCGGCCGGAGGCGATCTCGCCGCCGGCGGGTCCCCAGCCCCGGCTCACCGGGCGGCCTCCTCGTGCTCGATCGGGATGATCACGTGGTCGCCGTCCGCGTTGACGAAGCGGCGGTCGACGAGGCCGTGGTCGTGGATCTCGCGGTAGACGTCGCTCGTGTGGATCAGGTCGTCGTGCGAGCCGTCGGCGACGACGCGCCCGTCCTCGATCACCACGATCCGGTCGGCCAGCGCGATGGTGGAAAGGCGGTGGGCGATGATCAGCGTCGTCCGGCCCTGCATGACCTCCTCGAGCGCGGCGCGGATGCGCGCCTCGGTGGAGGCGTCGACCGAGGCGGTGGCGTCGTCGAGGATCAGGATGCGCGGGTCGAGCAGCAGCGCGCGGGCGATCGCGATGCGCTGGCGCTGGCCGCCGGACAGCGTGACGCCGCGCTCGCCGACGATCGTGTCGTAGCCGTCCGGGAGCTCCTCGATGAAGGCGGACGCCTGTGCGCGGCGCGCGGCGAGGCGGACGTCCTCATCGCTCGCGTCGGGCCGACCGAACGCGATGTTGTCGCGGATCGACGCGCTGAACAGGTAGGTGTCCTCGGCGACGGTGCCGATCGCGGCGCGCAGCTCGTCGAGGCGCACGTCGCGGACGTCGACGCCCTCCACCTCGACGCGGCCGCTGGTGACGTCGTAGAAGCGCGGCACGAGCTGGGTCAGCGTGGTCTTGCCGGAGCCGGTGCGGCCGATGATCGCGACGGTCGAGCCGGGCGCGATGTCGAGGTCGATGTCGTGCAGGATCGGGCGCGACGGGTCGTAGCCGAAGGTCACGTCCCGGAACGCGATCGCCCCGCCGCCGGCGGGCAGCGGCCGGGCGCCCGGGGCGTCCTCGATCTCGGGGGCCATGTCGAGGATCTCGAAGATGCGCTGGCTCGACGCGACGAACCGCTGCGTGTCGCCGATCCAGCCGCCGAGCATGCGCAGCGGCATCACCATCAGCGCCATCAGCAGCGTGTACGTTACGAAGTCGCCGAGGCTCATCGATCCGTTCACCACCGCGTAGCCGCCGACCGCGATCAGGAGCGCGATCGAGATGGTGGGGAGGAAGTCCATCAGCGGGATGTACTTCGCCCGCAGCCGCGTCGCCTCGACGTTGAGCGCGAAGACGTCGTCGGCGCGCTCGTCGAAGCGGGCGATCTCCTTCGGCTCCTGGCCGAACGCCTTGATCACGCGGACGCCGACCACGCTCTCCTCGGCCTGCGTCGTCACCTGCGCGAGCGCCTGCTGCGCCTCCGCGACGACCGGCTGGGAGCGGCGCGAGTAGATGACCGCGAGGATCGCGAGCGGCGGCACGATCACCAGCACCATCAGCGCGACGCCGGCGTTCAGCCACAGGAGGACGATCGTCACCGCGGTGATCGTGACGATGTGCTGCGTGAAGAAGAGGATCCCGTAGCCGAGGTAGAGGCGCAGCGTCGTCAGGTCGACGGTCGCGCGGCTCATGATCTGGCCCGTCTGGTTGCGGTCGTAGAACGGGAACGACAGCACCAGGAGATGCTGGTAGACCAGGTTGCGGAGATCCCGCTCGATGTCGACGGCCATCGTGCCCGCGACGATGCGGCGGAAGTACATGACGATGAAGCGCGCGACGGCGAGGCCGAGGATCAACCCGATCAGGTAGCGGAGCTGGTCCATGTCCTGCGGGCGCATCGCCTCGTCGACGACGCGGCCGGTCGCCCACGGGATCGAGATCGTGAGCACCTGGCCGGCGATCGCGAGGACGATCGAGATGCTGAGCGCCACGCGGTGATCGCGGACGAGGCCGACGCCGCGACGCATCGTCGGCCAGAAGCGCGCATCGGCGCCGGAGGTGAGTTCGCGGGGATCGGGCTCCATCGTCAGGCGGCGTCCGCCCATAGGGAGAACGCGGTGCGGCTCGCGCGTGTTCCCCGTGGCCCTACCGCAGGCCGAAGTGGGCGTCGACGAGCTCCGCTGCCGCATCGTACTGCGCATCCTCGACGAACAGGACGCGCGGCCCGCCGCCGAGGAAGTCCGGCACGTCCATGCCCTGCTGGCGCTGGATCAGCACGTCGATGCCCTCGCCCTCGAGCAGTCCGGCGATCATCTCCGCCTCGGTCAGGTTCGGGGCCCAGGTGAGGCGGCGCATGGGGGGACTGTAGGCGGAGGGTTGAATGAAAGGGGTCTGGCCCCTTTCATTCACGCGAGCGAAGACGGGGACGCGCCGCCGCGTTCGTGAATGAAAGGGGCCAGACCCCTT
>JAUMCA010000083.1:0-6608 GCA_032119475.1 Thermoleophilia bacterium
GTCAGCGGCCTGGATCAGCTTGAGCAGGATGTTCTCGACGTCCTCGCCGACGTACCCGGCCTCGGTCAGGGCGGTGGCGTCGGCGATCGCGAACGGCACGTCGAGGGTCCTGGCGAGCGTCTGCGCCAGCAGCGTCTTGCCGCAGCCGGTCGGGCCGAGCAGCAGGATGTTCGACTTGCCGAGCTCGACGCCGCCGTCGGTCTCCTGCGCCATGCGCACGCGCTTGTAGTGGTTGTACACCGCCACGGCGAGCATTCGCTTGGCCTCGTCCTGGCCGATGACGTAGTCGTCGAGGACGCCGCAGATCTCCTGCGGCGGCGGCAGCGTGCGCCCCTCGAGGGACGTCGGGGCCTTCAGCTCCTCATCGATGATCTCGTTGCAGAGATCGATGCACTCATCGCAGATGTAGACGCCCGGACCGGCGATCAGCTTGCGCACCTGCCGCTGCGACTTCCCGCAGAACGAGCAGAGCAGCTGCTCCCCGGTGTCGTGCGTCCGGGTCATCAGCGGTGTTCGATCACCTGGTCGATGATCCCGTACTCCTTGGCCTCGAGCGGGCTCATGAAGTTGTCGCGCTCCGTGTCCTGCTTGACCTTCTCGACCGGCTGCCCGGTGTTCTCCGAGAGGATGCGATCGAGGTTCTGGCGCATGTCGATGATCTCGCGGGCGTGGATCTCGATGTCGGTGGCCTGGCCCTGGAAGCCGGCGGACACCTGGTGGATCAGGATCTTCGAGTTCGGGAGCGCCATGCGCTTGCCCTTCGCGCCGCCGGCGAGGATGAACGCGCCCATCGACATCGCGATGCCGACGCAGATCGTCTGCACGTCGGGCTTGACGAACTGCATCGTGTCGTAGATCGCCATGCCGGCGTAGACGGAGCCGCCGGGCGAGTTGATGTAGATCGAGATGTCCTTGTCGGGGTCCTCGGACTCGAGGTGGATCAGCTGGGCGACGATGAGGTTGGCGATCTGGTCGTCAACCGGCGTGCCGAGGAAGATGATCCGCTCGCTGAGGAGCCGGCTGTAGATGTCGAAGGCGCGCTCGCCGCGCGAGGTCTGCTCGACGACCATGGGGACCAGAGGGCTCACGGTGATGACCTTTCGGTGTGGGTTCGGGTGTTCCTGCTACGCGGTCGCGTCGGCGTCGTCGGCGGGCTCCGCCGACTCGGTCGTCGCGACCGCAGCGGCCGCCTGGGCGTCCGCATCGTCCTTCGGGGCGCGCGCGTTGGCGCGCTCCTCGGCCTCCTCCGGCGCGATCTCCCGCGCCGCGGCGACCGCGTGGTCGAGCGCGTTGCGCAGGACGAGGTCGCGGCGGATGTCCTCGCGCATGGCGGCGTCGCCCATGATGCGCTCGACGACGTCGGCGGCCTCGGACTCCTCCTTGGCCTGCTCCTCGAGGAACGCGCGGAGGTCGTCGTCCGTGACGGCGATGCCCGCGTGCGCCGCGTACGCGTCGAGCGCCAGCTCCTCGCGGATCTCGCGGGCCGCCTCGGGCGCCATCTCCATCGCCACGCTGTTGAGGTCGCGGCCCATCATGCCGAGGTACTGGTCCATCTGGATGCCCTGCTGCCCGAGCGAGCGCGCCATCTCCTGCAGGCGGTCGTCGAGGCGGCGGCCGATCATCGCGGGCGGCACGTCGACCTCCGCCTGCGCCCCGAGGTCCTGCAGGACGTTGCGGCGGAACTGGCCGTCGGCCTGGCGCTGCGCCTCGACCTCGCGGGCCTGGCGCAGGTCATCGCGGAGCTCCTGCAGCGTGTCGAAGCCCGCGAGGCTCTTGGCGAAGTCGTCGTCGAGCTCCGGCAGCACGCGGGCGCGGACCTCCTTGACGGAGATCGTGAACGTCGCGTCCCGCCCGGCGAGCTTCTTGGGCTTCTGCTCGGCGGGGAGCGTGAAGGTGACGTCGCGCTGCTCGCCGGCGCGCATGCCGATCAGCGCCTCGTCGAGCTCGTCGAGCAGGCGCCCGGCGCCGGCCTCGACCAGGAGGTCGGTGGCCTGCGCGTCCTTGATCGCATTGCCGTCAACCAGGCCGTGCATGTCGACCAGCACCTGATGGCCCTTCTCGACCGCGATCTCCACGATCTCGTAGGTCGCGCCCGCCGTCCGGATGCGCTCGAGCTCGCCGTCGACGTGGGCGTCGTCGGCCTCGACAGCGGGGCGGACGGCGGCGAGATCCAGGTCCTTCGGCAGCGTGGCCGTGGGCGGCACCCCGACGATGCCGGTGAAGCTGAACGGCTGGCCCTCCGTGAGCGGCTCGTCCCAGTCGATCTGCGGCTGGTCGATGCCCTCGATCCCGGCGGCGCTGCAGGCGCGGCGCCACCAGCCGTTGATGTGCGAGCGGAGCGCCTCCTCGCGGACGGCCTCCTCCCCCATGCGCTGGCGCACGATCGCGACCGGTGCCTTGCCCTTGCGGAACCCCGGGACGCGAACGTCCTTCGCCAGGTCGCTGAGCGCGTGCTCGAACGCGTGGTCGACATCGTGCGCGTCGATCTCGACGCGAATCGACACCTTGTCGTCGGGAAGCTGCTCTACGGCGGTCTGCATGCGGTATCGGTCTCCGGTTGTCCGGTCTGCGAGCCCCATCGCGGGGACGGCCATCCTAGATGAAGTCCGGTCGTCTCCCGCCCGGTCGCGCTGCGGTGATTCCGCGCCCTCGGAGCATGCGGGCGAGAGGACTCGAACCTCCACGGGGTCGCCCCCACCGGGACCTAAACCCGGCGCGTCTGCCAGTTCCGCCACGCCCGCAGCGAGGAAACCGTAGCCCACGGCGGGGTGCCTCAGTCGCCGCGCAGGGCACGACGGCGCTCCCAGCGCGGCAGCAGCATGCGCTGCGCGAGAACCGTCGCCGCCGTGATCCCCACGCCGATGACCGCGACGAGCCCGATCTGGTTGACGACGCTCGTCACGCCGACCGCGTCGCCGACGAGGCGGCCGATGACCCCGAACACGACCGCCCAGATGACGCAGCCGATCGCGTCGTAGACGACGAACCGCCGCCACGGGTAGTGGGCCGCGCCGGACAGGACGGCGACCTTGGTGCGCACCGCGGCCAGCATCCGGGTCCCGATGATCGCCTTCGCGCCGTGCCGATGGATGTAGGAGCGGGCCGTGGCCTCGCGCTCCGCGCTGATCACGCGGCGGATCACGCGCGGGCCGATCAGCCGACCGCCCCAGTAGGCGCAGTTGTCGCCGAGCGCGGCCCCGACGGCGGCGACGGCGATCACGAGCCCGAGCGGATACTCGCCGAGACCGGCCCACACGAGCACCGCGAACTCACCGGAGGACGGCAGGCCGAACGAGTCGCCGAAGGTGAGGATGAAGACGGCCCACAGGCCGAGCTGGTTCGCCCACTCGACGACGGCGTCCATGGCGTTGCCGACGTACTCCCAGGGGGCGGTCATGCCCTCATGTTCGCATCGACCGGGTGATTCAGTCGGCCTCGGGCTCGGGACCGTAGGTGCCGAAGCGGCCCCAGATGCGCTCCGCGTCCTCCAGACGGCGGCCCGCGCCGTCCGGATCGCGGGCCAGCAGCGTCGCCGCGAGGAGCTCCACGGTGAACACGGCGGTGGTCGCCGTCGGGAAGGGGCCGGGCGAGTCCGCGGCGCACACCAGCACCTCCGTGGCGTGCTTCGTGGCGGGCGCGGCGGGTGAGTCCGTGATCAGCACCACGGGCGCACCGGCGTCCTGGAAGTACGCCGCGACATCGGTCGTGACGCGGGCGTAGCGGCGCAGCGTCACCACGAGCAGGCGGTCCTCCGGCCCGATTCCGATCAGCCGATCGGCCAGCGCGGACTCCCCCGCCTCGACCTGGATCACGTTCGGCAGCATCGGGTTCAGCAGGAAGTAGGCGTAGCTCGCGACCGCGGCGCTGGCGCGCTGGCCGAACACGTGGATCCAGCCCTCTCCGGACGAGAGCAGCGCCGCCGCCTGCTCCAGCGAGGCGGGGGTGACGGCGTCGGCCACCGCCCGCAGGTCGGCGTCGACCGCACCGCGCCAGCGCTCCGACAGCGCGTCCGCGGACACCGCCGACTCGGCGACCGTGCCCAGTTGGTCGCGGATGCCCGCCTGCAGGTCCTCCTGGAGGCCGGTGAAGCCCCCGTACCCGAGGCGCGCTCCGAACCGGACGACCGCGGCCTTCGACACGCCCGCCGCCGCGGCCAGCTGGTCGGCCGAGCCGAAGGCGACCGCCGTCGTGTCGCGCAGGACGGCGTCGGCGACGCGCCGGTCGTTCGGCGAGAGCTCGTCGAGGCGCTCGCGGATGCGATCCACGGCATCGGCCACGGAGGCGACGGTACCAGACCGCGCTGCGCGCCGGCCGGGCTACGGTTCCGCGCATGGCGCGCATCTTCTCGGGCATCCAGCCGACGGGCGACAAGCACATCGGCAACTACCTCGGGGCGATTCGGCATTGGGTGGCCGGGCAGGATGCCCACGAGTGCATCTACTCGATCGTCGACCTCCACTCGATCACCGTCCCCGTGGAGCCCGAGGCGCTGCGGACGGCGACGCGCAACCTCGCGACGCTGCTCTACGCCTCCGGTATCGACGAGCGCTCGATCCTGTTCGTGCAGAGCCACGTGCCCGAGCACATGGAGCTGGCCTGGTACCTCAACTGCACGGCGACGTACGGCGAGCTGCGCCGGATGACGCAGTTCAAGGACAAGTCGGGCGGACAGGAGTCGGTCTCCGTCGGCCTGTTCGACTACCCGGTGCTGCAGGCCGCCGACGTGCTCCTGTACCAGGCGGGCCTCGTGCCGGTCGGCGAGGACCAGCGCCAGCACCTGGAGCTCATGCGCGACATCGCCATCCGCTTCAACGGGCGCTACGGAGACACGTTCGTCGTGCCGGAGGCGCAGATCCCGCCCGTCGGCGCGCGGATCGTCGACCTCCAGGAGCCGACGCGCAAGATGTCGACGACCGGCGGCACCGAGCAGGGCACGCTGCTCCTGCTGGACGACCCGAAGCGACTCCGCAAGAAGATCATGTCGGCGGTCACGGACTCGGACGGCGAGGTGCGCGCGGACCTCGCCGGCAAGCCGGGGGTGACGGGGCTCCTGTCGCTCCTGTCCGCGGTCGCCGGCACGCCCGTCGCGGACCTCGAGGCGCGCTACGCCGGCAGCGGCTACGGCGACTTCAAGAAGGACGTCGCGGAGGCCGTGCTCGCCCTGCTGGAGCCGCTCCAGGCGCGCTACGCGGAGCTGGCCGGGGATCCCGCGGAGGTCGATCGGCTGCTCGCGTCCGGCGCCGAGCGGGCGCGTGCGATCGCGGTGCCGACGGTCGAGGCCGTGCGCGAGCGCATCGGCTTCGTGCCGCGCGGCTAGCCGAAGCGCTGCCGCGAGCGGCGCGCCAGCCGCGCCATCGTCCCCGGCGCGACCGCCTGCGCGACGGCGGCGGCACGCCACCACTCCGGTTGGAACGACTCCGACCGGCCGCGCTCCAGCGCCCGCAGGATCGTCTCCGCGCAGCGATCATCGTCGATCACCGCGTGGCGGGCCCAGCGGTGGCCGCGCAGACGGTCGTGCGGGAACGCCGCCGTCGCCACGGGACCGGGATTGGCCGTGAGGACATGCACGCCCACGGCGGCCGCCTCCACGTGCAGCGCGCGTGACCAGGCGATCGCGGCGTGCTTGGCGGCCGCGTAGTGGGGGGCCGAGCCGGTGGCCACCGTGCCGGCGACGCTGACGACGTTCACGATCGAGCCGTGCGCCGCTGCGAGCCCGTCCCAGGCGGCGCCCGTCACCCGCACCATCGCGAGGTACAGGAGCTCGATCGCGCGCGCCGCCTCGGCCGCGTCGTGGTCGAGGAGCGGCGTGCGGAAGGGGCCGCCGGCGTTGTTGACGAGGAGGTCGATGCGCGGCTCAGCAGCGAGCCGCTCCGCCAACGCGGCGATGCCGGCCGGATCCGCGACGTCCGCCGCGAGGGTCTCGCAGTCCAGCTCGCCGGCCGCCGTGGCGAGGCGCTCCTCGCCCCGGGCCACGAGCAGCAACCGGCGATCCGGCTGTCGCAGTCGCCGTGCGAGCGCGAGTCCGATGCCGCTCGACCCGCCCGTCACGACTGCGAGCCCCATGGCGCGGGAGCGTAGACGGCTGCCGGTACACTCGGCGCGTGAGCGTCCCCCCGGATCAGGACCGCCGTCCCGTCGAGGTGACGATCTCCACGCGCACGCTGGTGCGCATCGTGCTGACGGTGTTCGGCCTCGTCGCGCTCCTCGCCGCGTTCTGGGCGGCGCGCTCGATCGTGGAGCTGGTCGTCATCTCCGGGTTCCTCGCGCTCGCGCTGAACCCGATCGTCACCGTGCTCGAGCGGCGCATGAACAGCCGCGGCGCCGCCGCCGTGCTCGTGATGCTCGGCGTGCTGGTCATCCTGGCGCTGTTCGTCGCCGCGCTCGTGACGCCCATCTACACCGAGCTGCGGGCGCTGACGAACCGCGCGCCCGAGATCGTCGACCAGCTGCGCGCCTGGGGCCCGTTCGCCCAGCTCGACGCGCGCTACGACTTCCTCGAGCGCCTGCGGGAGACCGCCAGCCAGTACTCCGATCGCCTGCCCGCGCAGGCCAGCAACCTGCTCGGCTACGCGACGGCGGTGGTGACCGGGTTCGGCAAGTCGCTGACC
>JAUMCA010000084.1:0-1818 GCA_032119475.1 Thermoleophilia bacterium
CCCCGGGCCCGGCATGAACCTGCGACCGGTCACGATGGACTTCTCCTACGGCGCCGCGTTCCTCTCGCAGTCGCCGGAGGCCTACGAGCGACTCATCACCGACGCCATGCGTGGCGATCCGACGCTCTTCACCCGCGACGACGAGACGATGGCCCAGTGGACCATCATCGACCCGATCCTGCAGTACTGGGCGCGGGAAGACGTCGCCCCGCCGGAGACCTACCCGTCAGGCTCGCAGGGACCAGAGGCGCAGCACTCGATCCTCAAGCCCGGCGACTCCTGGCGGGCGATCTGAGGATGGAGACCCGATGAGCTCCCCCGAAGCCGCCGCCCCCGCGCCGGAGCCGATCCCCGCCTCGCGCCGGATCGACGCCCGCTGGGAATCCGACGACACCGAGCCGTCGAAGATCGCCGACGCCCTGCGGCGCCTGGAGACGACCCGCATGCCGGACGGCTCCAGCGTCGCGCCCGCCCGCGCGCTGACCTTCATCGTCCTCGTGGACCCCGAGCACGACAACGAGGTGAGGAAGCAGCTCAAGGCGCTCGGCACGCAGCGCGCCTCGCGCACGATCGTGATCCGGCGCTTCCCGGACCGCACGACCCTCGGCGGCACAGCGGCGGTGATCCAGGACGACGCGATCGGCAACGGCCTGCGCGAGACGATCGTGCTCGACGTCGGCCCCGAAGACGAACTCGACCTCGACGGCATCCTCGACCCGCTCGTGATCACCGACGTGCCGAGCGTCGCGTGGGTGCCGCAGGGCGATCCGCGCCTGCTGATGCTGCTGCGGCAGATCGTCCAGACGGCGATCATCGACGGCGACCGCGCCGCGTCCGTCCGCGAAGCGCTCGACGACTCGCGCGCGCTGCGCGAGGTCGGGATGCGCGCGATCGACATGGCGTGGCTGCGATCGGCGCCGTGGCGCGTACGGCTCGCCTCGCTCGCGCAGTCCCCGGACTTCCGGGCCCAGCTCAAGCAGATCGCCACCGTCGACATCGAGACGCGCCCCGACTCGCGCGTCTGCGGCGCCCTCCTGGCGGGTTGGCTGGCCCACCGGCTCGGCTGGTCATCAGGACCGCCGCTGCTCGACGCCTCCCGGCTTCGCGTGGTGGCGCAGCTCCGCGACGTGGAGCAACCGCTCCCCGGCCTGGCGGGCATCACGCTCACCTTCCGCGACGGCTCCGCTCGGCGCCTCTCGCGCGGCCCCGGTGGCCTGAAGATCACCGACACCGATGCCGAGGGCGGCGTCGTCGAGCGGACGGTGCTCGGCGCCTCACGCGGCGGCAGCGGCCTGCTGCCCAGCGCAATGCGCCAGGTGCTGCTCCCCGACGAGCTCGACGAGGACGTCCTCACGGCAACGGCCGGCCTTGATCGCGCGCGCGTGCTCAAGCAGGTCGTCGCCGACGCAGGGCCGACGTTCCTGTGAAGGGCGGCAAACCTGAGATCGAGGTGCTGGCCGACCCCGCGGCGGTCGCGCGGCGCGGCGCCGAGATCGTCGGTGCCGCCATCGACGCGGCGCTGGCGGCGACCGGCCGCGCCGACGTCGCCCTCGCCGGCGGCACGACCCCGGGGCTCCTCTACGACGAGCTCACGAAGACTCGCGCCGACTGGACTGGCGTGCACCTGTGGATCGGCGACGAGCGCTGCGTCGCCTACGACCACCCGGACTCCAACGTGAAGATGGCCCGCGAGCGGCTCCCCGCGCCCGGCGCCGTGCTCCACATGCCACCGGCCGACGGCGACGCCGCCAGGCGCGCGCTGGCCTACTCGTTCCAGCTCAAGACGCGCGAGCTGGATCTCGTGATCCTCGGCCTCGG
>JAUMCA010000085.1:0-6594 GCA_032119475.1 Thermoleophilia bacterium
CCGTCGACGTCTCCGCGGATCCCGACGTCGTCGCCCGCGCCGACCGGCTGATGGTCGCCGGCCAGGGCGCCGCCGGCGCCGCGATGGACGCGCTGGACCGGACGGGGCTCGCCGCCTGCCTGCGCGCCGCGGCCGCCCGCGGCGTGCCGCTGCTCGGGGTGTGCGTCGGCCTGCAGCTCCTGTTCGAGCGCTCCGAGGAGGACGACTGCGCGTGCCTCGGGCTGATCCCCGGCACCGTGCGCCGCCTGGTCGGCACCGCGCGGCTCCCGCACCTCGGCTGGAACGACGTGATCGCCGTCGCCGAGCACCCGCTGACCGCGGACCTCCCCGCCGTGGCCTACTTCGCCCACTCGTTCGGCGTGCCCGCCGACGTGCCGGCCGCGCTCGCGCGCACGGAGGTCGACGACGCGGCGTTCGCCTCGATCGCCGCGTCGGGTTCCGTGGCGGGCGCCCAGTTCCACCCGGAGCGCTCCTCGGAGGCCGGACGCGCGCTGCTCCGCCGCTTCCTGGCCTGGGACGGCGCCTGATGCTGCGCCGCCGCATCATCCCCTGCCTCGACGTCTCCGGCGGGCGCGTGGTCAAGGGCGTCGAGTTCGTCAACCTCCGCGACTGCGGCGAGCCGGTCGACGCGGCCCTGCGCTACGCCGAGCAGGGCGCCGACGAGATCTGCTGGCTCAACATCACCGCCGGCGACGAGTCGTGGCGCGACCTGCTGACCCAGGTGGAGCAGGCCGGCACGCGCATCGACGTGCCGCTGACGGTCGGCGGCGGCGTCTCCGACGAGCCGCACGTCCGCGATCTGCTCGGCGCGGGGGCCGACAAGGTGTCGATCAACAGCGCCGCGCTCGACCACCCGGAGCTCGTCGGCACGTGCGCCGAACGCCACGGGTCCCAGTGCATCGTCGTCGCGATCGACGCGCGCAGGAACGACGCGGGAGGCTGGGAGGCCGTCGCCTCCGGCGGGCGCCGGCCGACCGGACGCGACGCCGTCGCCTGGGCGGCGGAGGCCGTCGCGCGCGGCGCCGGCGAGCTGCTGGTCACCAGCATGGACGCCGACGGCACGCAACGCGGCTATGCCCTCGAGCTCTACGCGCGCCTGCTCGACGCGGTGTCCGTGCCGATCATCGCCTCGGGCGGCGCCAGCAGCCCCGACGACATCGCCGACGTCCTCGAACTCGGCGTGTCCGCGGCGCTGGCTGCGAGCATCTTCCACGATGCCCTGTACTCGGTGGAGGAGGTGAAGACCGCATGTCGGACGCGCGACCTGCCGATGCGCTGAGCCTCGACGCGGTGCCCCGCTTCGACGCGGACGGGCTGATCCCGGCGATCTGCCAGGACGCCGTCGACGGCACGGTGCTGATGATGGCGTGGATGAACGCCGACGCGCTCGACCGCACGCTCGCCACGCGGCGCGCGTGGTTCTGGTCCCGCTCCCGTGGCGAATTGTGGGAGAAGGGCGCCACCAGCGGCAACGTGCTGACCGTGCACCAGGCGCGCCTCGATTGCGATCAGGACACGCTGCTCCTGCTCGTCTCCCCCGCCGGCCCGGCCTGCCACACCGGCACGCGCACCTGCTGGGGCGACGACGCCGTGCCGCTCCTGCCCCGTCTGGCGCGCACGATCGAAGAGCGCCGCGGCGCCGACGCGGCGACCTCGTACGTCGCCGGCCTGCTGGCCGACGATCGCACCCGCGCGGCGGGCAAGGTCGCCGAGGAGTCGGCCGAGGTGCTGGAGGCCGCCCCCGGCTCCGACCATCAGGTCGAGGAGGCCGCGGACGTGGTGTTCCACCTGCTCGTCCTGCTGGCCCGCGACGGCACCGATCCCCTGCGCGTCCTCGACGTGCTCGCGCAGCGCGAGGGCCTGCCGCCGCGGTGGCTGCGGGACGGCGCGTGAGCGACGAGTACGCCGGCATCGCCGACGTCTACGACGCCTGGTGCCTCGAGGTGCAGGAGGACATCGGCCACTACGTCGGCATGGCGCAGGGCACCACGACCCCGGTGGTCGAGCTCGCCGCCGGCACCGGCCGGATCGCGATCCCGCTGGCGGAGGCCGGCTGCGACGTGATCGCCGTCGACGCCTCGACCGCCATGCTCGACCTGCTGCGCGCGAAGGCCGCGGCCGCCGGCGTCGCCGACCGCATCGACGTCCGCGTCGGCGACCTGCGCGCCCCCGGTGTCGACGGCACGTACGACCGCGTCCTGATCCCCTTCCGCTCGCTCCTCCACCTCCCCGACGACGCGGCGCGGCTCACCGCGCTGCGGGCGGCGCGTGGGCTGATCCGCGCCGAGGGCTACCTCGCCTTCGACGTGTTCGCGCCCACGCCGGCCGACGTCCAGGCGACGCAGGGCATCTGGTACCACCGCGACTCCGGCGCCCGCGAGCGCGCGGACTGGAACCGCGCTGACGGAACCACGCACGTCGAGGTCGAGATGCGCGGGCGCACGACGACGCTCGTCCTCCACCCCCTCCCGGCGCCGCGCTGGCTGGAGCTGCTGGACGAGGCCGGCTTCGAGGTCGTCACCGCGTGGGGCGACTTCGACGGCGGCCCGGTGCGCGGGGACGGTACCGGCGACCTCGTCGTGATCGCACAGCCGCGCTAGCCGGTCACCGGCGGCGCAGTGCCGCCGCCGTCAGCCGACGGCAGGCGCGCGGCGAGCGCCCGACAGGCCTTCGGCATCGCCTGCCGCTTGCCGACGGAGGCGGTCAGCGTCCCCGTGTTGGTGAACGGCTTGACCTTGCCGAACTCCGGCTTGAGGCGCTTCCCGCTGCCCGTCACGTCCACGAGCCCGAGGGCGTCGTACGGCATCCCGAAGCCCGCCCCGTTGAGGGAGCCGTGCAGCCGCGCGCCGGCGCCGGCGCCGCCGAGGATCAGCGTGCGCTGCTCGGGACCGACGGACGCGACCGCGAGGCAGAGCAGGTCGCTCCGGTCGGCACCCTGGAGGACCATCGTGCCGTTGCCGATGCCGACCTGGCTGGCCGCGCCGCCGACGAGCGTCAGCTTCCGGACCTGCGCGACTTACGCGCCGCGGGCGAAGGCGTCGAGGCCGCGCGGTCGCGCCGCGCCGTTGCCGCGCTTCGGCGTCGCCCAGCGGTAGTTCCCGCCGTAGACGGCCCCGTCGAGGCGCATGGTGCGCGCGGGCTTCGTCGACTCCTTCAGCACCGTGCCCTTGGAGAGGGTCACGCGCGTCGTCGCTGCGTAGTCGCTCGCGCGAGCGGTCGCACCGCCGCGCCGCGCGGCGCTCGACGTGTAGGGCAGGCGGAACACCATGATGTTCGGGGCGCCGACCGTCAGGCCTGTGCAAATGCTCGCCGCGCTGGCCTCCGTGAAGGCCACGTTGACCATGTGGACCCCGGCTGCGAGCGCGGGTCCAGCCGCGTACGACGCTGTGCCGTTCAGCGCGACCTGCACGCTACCCTCGAACGCTCCGTCGTCGTCCGCATCGACGCATGCGTAGGGCCGGTAGTACCCGCCGGCGTACTGCAGGTTCAGCGTCACGTCGCCGCCCGCCGCAGGGGCGGCGTTGGCGAAGGTGAACGAGCTGCGGTTGAGCGAGCTGTACGCCTGATTCGGCACGACCGTCAGCTTGGTCGTCGCCGTCGCGGTCTTCCCGGCGGTGTTCGACACGCGCACGCCGACCGTCAGCTCGCCCGCGCTGGCGGCGCGCTCGAGGACCGCGACCGGGACGATCGCCACGCCGCTCGGCAGGGTGCCCGCCGGATCGGGGGTGCCCGAGGCGTCGCCGTACGTGCCGTCGCCATCGAGGTCCCAGGAGTACGTGAGCGCTCCGCCGCCGGGATCGCTCGACTGGCGGGCGTCCACCTCGTACCACAGCGTCCGCGCGTCCGTGAAGGCGCCACCGGCGACCCAAGTCGGCGTCGCCCGCGCCACGACCCGCGCGGTCGGGGTCGTATTCGCAACCGGCGTCGGGGCCGCCGCCTTGACGTTCACCTTCACCCAGCCGGTCGCCTGGATCGGCAGGGCGGTACTGGGCCACTCGATGGTGCCGCTGGCCCCTGTGAACAGCACCGGCTGGCGCGCGCTCGAGGTGGTGGTGATGAAGAGATACGTGGATCCCGTCAATCCGGCCTCCGGCACCGTCAGCGTGATCGTCTTGCCGTCGTAGGCCTTCAAGCACTGCGCGCCGTACGTGAAGGGCGTGAGCCATGCCGGCTGCTGCAGCGAGAGCGCCCGCTGGACGCCGGTGGTCTGCGAGAGCAAATCCTCGAGAACGGTGATCCCCCCAAAAAATGAGAATGACTCGAAGAAGGCGTACGTGCCGCTCGGACAGGCCCACTCGCTCGTCGACGGGGCCGTGATCCACTGCGTCCCCTCGGCGCGATAGCGCAGCGGCGTCCAGGAGAGCCACGACCCGGTCAGGTCGAGCGTCACCGTGCTGCCCGCCGTGAGGCCGAGGGTGCCGCCCGTGAGGGGCACGGGCGTCGCGTTCGCAGCCGAGGAGGCCGAGCCGGACCCGGCCGTGGCGGGCAAGGCCAGCCCGTCCGCGAGGGGCGTCGGCGTCCTGTTCGCCGTCAGGTACGCAGTGGGCGTGACGAACACGCAGCCGCTGGCGATGACCGCGACGACGAGGACGAGGACGATGAGGGCGGGAGCGCGTCGCATGAGGGGGTACGCAACGTCGTCGCGCCGGAGAGACGCTAGTCGCATTGCAGCAAGAACGCAATACACGTGTGCCATCAGCCGGACCTGGCCGCACGGTCGCGTTCAGGGGCGCGCGCTGAAGCAGCGCGCGAGTGCGATGGCGCCTGCCGCTGCGACGTTGAGCGACTCCGCCGCCTGCGACTGCGGAATCCGGCACACCTGTGCTGCGCGGGCACGCACGGCGTCGGGGAGGCCGTCCCGCTCCGCGCCGAGGGCCAGCACGACCGGCCCCGTGAGGTCGGCATCGGCGATGTCCACGTCGCCGGCGCCGTCGAGCGCCACGAGCCGCGCCTCCGGGTAGGCGGCTGCCGCATCGTCGACGGTCAGCGTCGGCACGACGAAGGTGGCCCCCATCGCGGCCCGCACCGCCTTCGGCGCGGTGGGATCCGCGGCGGGCGGCGCCAGCACGACGACCTCCGCGTCGAAGGCGGCGGCCGAGCGCATCAGGGTCCCGACGTTCCCGGGATCGCCGACGCCGCAGAGGAGCAGCGCGACGCCCGTCAGGGTCGCCGGCGGCTGCGGCAAGGCGTCGATGCGGGCGACGCCGATCATGCGCGTCCCGGACGCCAGCGACGAGACGCCGTCGAGGATCGGCCCCTCCACCTCCTGCGCGCGGACGCCGGAAGGTGCCGCGGTGCCCTCGCGGATCAGCAGGTCGTCGAGGGCGACGCCGTGGCGTAGGGCAGCCTCGACGAGATCCTCGCCGTCGACGGCGAACAGCCCCTGACTGCGCCGTTCACTCGTGCGCGCGAGAGCGCGCACGCGCTGAAGCCGCGGGTTCCGCACGCTGCGGATCGGCTCCACGGAGGAGGGCCCTACGCCGGGAGGGCGGCCTTGGCCTTCTCAGCGAGCGCGCCGAAGGCGTCGGGCTCGTTGAGGGCGAGGTCCGCGAGGACCTTGCGGTCGGCCGTCACGCCGGCCAGCTTCAGGCCGTGCATGAACTGCGAGTAGGACAGCTCGTGCTGCCGGGCGCCCGCGTTGATGCGGATGATCCAGAGCCGGCGGAAGTCGCGCTTGCGGACACGGCGGTCGCGGAACGCGTAGTTGCCGGAGCGCTGGACCTGCTCCTTGGCGCGGCTGTAGATCTTGGACTTGAGGCCCCAGTAGCCGGACGCCTCGGACAGGACCTTGCGGCGCTTCTTCTGCGCGTGGACGGAACGCTTGACGCGGGTCATGCCGGCTCCCTACCGCTTCCCGAGGAGGCGCAGGGCCTCCTTGTAGTCGCTCTTCGCCATCGGCTGGTCCTGGGACAGCTTGCGGCGGCGCTTCGGGGTCATCTTGCCGCGCAGATGGGCCTCCATGGCCTGCCGGCGCATGATGCTGCCCTTGCTCGTGAGCTTCATGCGCTTCTTGGCGCTGGAATTGGTCTTCATCTTGGGCATAGGGGTTCCTTGCTGCGCTCGCGGCAGATTACCCGTTGTCCGCGGCGGGCGCGTCAGCACCCGCGGCGGGCTTCTTGGCCGCCGGCTTACGGGCCGCGGCGGGCTTCTTGGCCGCCGGCTTCTTCGCCGCCGCGGGCTTCTCAGCGGCCTTGGCCGCCGTCTTGGCAGCGGGCTTCGCGGCGGTCTTGGCGGCCGGCTTGGCCGCGGGCTTCGCCGTCGTCTTGGCGGCGGGCTTCGCCGCCGGCTTCGCGGCAGCGGGCTTCTTGGCGGCCGGCTTGGCGGCGGGCTTCGGCTTCTCCTCGGCGGCTGGCGGCTCCTCCGCGGCGGGGGGCTCCTCGACGACCGGGGCCTCCTCGATAGCGGGCGGCTCCTCCACGACCGGGGCCTCGTCGGCGGCGGGTGCCTCCTCCACGACCGGGGCCTCCGGGGCCGCAGGCGCCTCGACGACCGCCGGTGCGGGTGCCTCGGGCTCCGCAACGGTGGCCGGGGCCGCCGCGACGGGGGCCGGAGCGGGCTTCGGTGCGGCCGGCTTCGGGGCCGCCGGAGCGGTGG
>JAUMCA010000085.1:6604-7814 GCA_032119475.1 Thermoleophilia bacterium
CTCGGCGGTCGCCGGCTTGTCCTCCGCCTTGCCCTCCTTCGCCTCCTCCGACTCCTTCAGGAGCTGCTTGGACGGCGCCAGCATCATCACCATGTTGCGTCCGTCCTGCAGCGGCTCGGACTCGATGACCGCGATCTCCTTGAGATCCTCGGCGAGCCGCAGCAGGAGGTCGCGCCCGCGCTCGGGGTGCGTCATCTCGCGGCCGCGGAACATGATCGTGACCTTGACCTTGTCGAGGTTGCGCAGGAAGCGCACGACATGGCCCTTCTTGGTCTCGTAGTCGTGGACGCCGACCTTCGGGCGGAGCTTGATCTCCTTGATCACGATGACGTTCTGGTGCTTGCGCGCCAGCTTCGCCTTCTGCTCCTGCTCGTACTTGTACTTCGAGTAGTCCATCACGCGGCAGACGGGCGGGCGCGCGTCGGCTGCGACCTCGACGAGGTCGAGGTTCTGGTTCCAGGCGTACTCGAGCGCGTCGTCGCGGTCCTTGACCCCGATCTGCTCACCGTCTGCGCCGATCAGGCGCACCTGCGGAACGCGAATCGCCTCGTTGATGCGGGTACGCGGTTCTTCCGGCGGGCGGTCGAATCCGCGGCGAGGCCTCAAGACTGCTGCTCCATACGCAAGGGTGATGTGCTCCGATCGTCCGCGGGCGGGACTGCCCGACGCCGGCTAGGGTAGCACGCGCCGGCAGACGGGCCGTCGTGCGCGAACCCGCTGGTCATGCGGGATTTCCCCGAGATCACGGTTGGTAGATCGCGCGCCCGTCGCGCTCGGTCACGAGCGCGTGGAGGACGTCGTCCAGCGGGAGCGTGCCGAGGTCGACGCGGCCGTGGCGGCGGACCGCCACGCTGCCCGACTCCGCCTCGCGATCGCCGATCACCAGCATCGCCGGGATCTTCTGCGTCTCGGCCTCGGCGATGCGCTTGCCGATCGACTCGCCACGGTCGTCGACCACGGCGCGCAGGCCGGCGGCGTGCAGCGCGTCGCGCGCCATCTCGGCCGCGAGACCGTGGCGGTCGGAGATCGGCAGGACCACGGCCTGCACCGGCGCGAGCCAGAGCGGGAAGGCGCCGCCGTAGTGCTCGATCAGGATGCCGATGAAGCGCTCGAACGAGCCGAGCAGCGCGCGGTGGATCATCACCGGCCGATGGTCGCGGTCGTCCGCGCCCGTGTACTCGAGCTCGAAGCGCTCCGGCAGGTTGAAGTC
>JAUMCA010000086.1:0-29676 GCA_032119475.1 Thermoleophilia bacterium
TACTGCTGATCGCATGGTGAAAAGGCGTCTGACCCCTTTTCACCATCCGGCCCCTCTGTTCGACCCCATCACCCCGCAGCCTGTGCCACGATACGCCCGAACCGGAGGACCTGACCATGGCCGATCACGCCCACCATCCCGCAGCCCCCGAGAAGCCGAACGTCTCGAAGCCGATGGGCTTCGCGCTGTTCGCCGGCATGGCCGCGATGCTCGTCGGCATGGTCGGGCTGCTGAAGCCCTCGCTCGACATCCTCTACGTCGCGGCCGTGCTGGCCGTGATCGCGATCGTCCTCGCCGTCCTGGGCGCGGTCATCGCGAAGGGTCGCGGCGGCACGTCGCGCGGCTTCGCCGTCACGGTGCTGCTCTCCGTCGTGACGCTCGTGACGTTCGTCGTCATGCGCGGCCAGCTCTAGGCGGCACGCGCCTCAGCGGCGGACGCCGATCTCGGCGGCCGTCGACAGCGCGAGCGTGCAGGTCGTGTCTCCGACGCGGAGGACGATGACCCCCGCCAGCTCGTCGACCACCTCGACGTGGGCCGTCGCGCCGGGCGTGAGACCGCGCTCCGCGAGGTACTGGAGCAGGCGCGGATCGCGGTCGGAGACGCGCAGGATCGCGACGTCCGCACCGGCTGGCACGGTGGCCAGCGGCTGCCACGGATCGGAGGGCAGCGTGCCGTCGCGGGCCGGGATCGGATCGCCGTGCGGGTCGCGCTCCGGCTGTCCGAGCGCGGCCGCGATGCGGTCCTCGAGCCCCTCGGAGATGACGTGCTCGAGCCGGTCCGCCTCGGCGTGCACCTCCTCCCACGACATCCCGAGCTGCTCGACGAGGTAGAGCTCGAGCAGGCGGTGGTGGCGGAGGATCTCCAGCGCGACCTGCTCGCCGGTCGGCGTCAGGACGACGCCCCGGTACGGCTCGTGCTCGACGAGCCCGACCTGGTCCAGCTTCTTGACCATCCCGGTGACGGACGCCGTCGACACCTCGAGGCGGTCCGCCAGCGCCTGCGTCTGGACGGGCGCGCCGCCGGACGCCTCGCCGATCTGGTGGATCGCCTTGAGGTAGTCCTCCATGGCGTGGCTGATCGCCGGGGTCCGCGCCGTCATGCGCGGAAGCCTACGGGAGGCAGAGTCGCCGCACGACCTCGATCCGCGGCTCGACGGAGGCGGGGTCGATCCACTCGCCGAGGCCGTGGTCACCGCCGCCGATCGGGCCGAGGCCATCGACCGTCGGCACGCCGACGCTCGACGCCCATGAGCCATCCGAGGCGCCGGCCGCGGTGGCCTCGCGGACGGGCGCGCCCACCTCTCCGAGCAGGGCGAGCGCGCGGTCGGCGAGCGCATCGGCGCGCGTCAGCGGCGGGAAGCCGGGGTCGTCGGAGCGGCGCAGTTCGATGCCGTCGTGGTCGGCGAACCGGCCGACCATCTCGACGGCCCAGGCGAGGTCGTCGGAGGTCGGCGCCCGCAGGTCGACGGCGGCCGTCGCGGTGCCCGGCACGGTGTTGATGCTCGTGCCCGCCTGGAGCAGCGTGACCGTCGCCTGGACGTCCGGCCGCCCCGCGTGGATCTCTTCCTCGATCCGCAGCGCCTCCCGGACCATGGCCATCAGCGCGGATCGCCCCTCGGCGCGCTCGGTACCGGCGTGCGCATCGCGCCCCGCCGCCTCGAGCGTCAGCCAGGTGCAGGCCATGCGGCGGGTGACGATCGAGCCGTCGGCCCGTCCGCACTCGAGGCAGATCGCGGCATCTGCGCCGCGCCAGGCGTCGAGGCAGGCCGGCGCCGTGGAGCGCGCCTCCTCGTCGGGGACGATCCACAGCTCGACCTGGCCGTGCGCCTGCGCGGGGTCGGCGGCGAGCCGCGCCAGCGCGGCGAGACCGACGAGCAGCCCGCCTTTCATGTCCGCCACGCCCGGTCCCTCGACGCGGCCGTCGACGGCCGTCACCGGTCGGGCCTCCGCGGTGCCCACGGGGTAGACGGTGTCGTGGTGACCGATCAGGAGCGTGCGGCCACTGCCGCGACCCCGGCTCGAGGCCACGACGATCGGGCCGTCGGCCGTCTCGCGTACATCGCAGTCGAGGCCGTGGCCCTCCGCCCATCCGCGCAGCATCCGCGCGGTGCGCTCGAGGCCCGTGCGGTGCCCGGTCGGGGAGTCGACGGCGCAGAGCGCCGCGAGGCGCTCCGCGAAGCCGTCCGGGGTCACGCCTCGACCACCCGCACCGGTTCCGCGTCGCCCACCGCCACCGTGTCGCCGTGCGCGAGCCGGCGCCCGCGCCGCGCCTCGGGCTCGCCGTTGACCGTCACCCGGCCGTCGGCGAGCAGGGCCTTGGCGTCACCGCCTGTGTCGGCGAGACCGGCGAACTTCAGCAGCTGGCCGAGGTCGATGCCCCCCGGCCGTACCTCGACGTCGCGCACGCGCTACCCGTGCGAGCAGGTGCCGCAGCCGCTGCCGGCGGAAGCGGTCTCGCCGGCCTCGCCGTCCTCGCCCTCCTTGAGCTGGAACGAGGAGCCGCAGCCGCAGCCGGCCACGGTGTTCGGGTTGGTGATCGAGAAGCCGGTCCCGTTGAGGCCGTCGACGAAGTCGATGTCGGCGCCCTGGAGGTACGGCATGCTGAACGGGTCCACGAGGACCGTGACGCCGTGCGCCTCGACCACCTCGTCGCCGTCCTGCGGCCCGGTGTCGAAGCCGAGCGCGTACTGGAAGCCGGAGCAGCCGCCGCCCTGGACCGCGACGCGCAGCGCCGTCAGCTCCGGGTCGTTCTCGGCCGCGAGGAACTCGATGGCCTTCTGGGCGGCCTTCTCGGTGATGGTGATGCTGATCTGCTGGGTGCTCATGGCGCTCGATCTCAGGATAGATGACGGAGGCCGGTCCGTTGCCGGTCGTGCACCATGGAGAACGCCCAACTGCGGGTCCACATTCCCGTCGCCCGCGGGGACGACTTGTGACACGCGCCGCGAGCCCCGGGATCCGGCCGGAAGCCTTGTGCCGACGGGGTTTGCGGCAATCGGCACGCACTCTTCCGTCCGTGGTTTGTAGCGCGCCGCGCGTGCCTGCTACGGTCCGGCCTGACCCGGCGGATGGGGAGCCGGACCGCGCCTGGAGGGCGTCACGTTGCTCGGTGATTGGGCCTCGTATCTCGTCTACTTGCTGTTTGCGGCGGGAATCGCCGGGAGCCTGCTCGCGGGGTCGCTGGCGTGGTCGCGCTTCTTCCACCGGGGTCTGCGCACCGGGCGCCAGAAGTCGACGTCGTTCGAGTCGGGCGTCTCCGAGGGCACCTTCCAGCCCTCGAACTTCAGCATCAACTACTACCTGACGGCGATGCTGTTCATCATCTTCGACATCGAGATCGTCTTCCTGTACCCGATCGCCGTGAACCTCGACATGCTTGGCCTGTTCGGACTGATCGAGCTCTGCATCTTCGTCGCGATCCTCGCGATCGGCTACGTCGACATCTGGCGGAAGGGGGCGCTCGAGTGGCGCTGAAGCCCGACGCCCGGGAGCCGCAGGACCGCCCCGTCGCCGCGCCGGCCGACCGTCTGCCGCCCTCCGGCACGGTCGTCATCCCGCCGGCGCAGGTCCGCCGCTCGCTCCGCGCGACCGAGCTCGACCAGGTCGTGATGACCACCAAGATCGAGCAGATCTTCAAGATGGCCACCGCCAACTCGATGTGGCCGTTCGGCTTCGGCCTCGCCTGCTGCGCGATGGAGATGATCGCGATGATCTCGTCCGCGCGCTACGACGTCGCGCGCTTCGGCTCCGAGGTCGTCCGCGCCACGCCGCGCCAGTCGGACCTCATGATCGTGTCCGGCCGCGTCGCGCACAAGATGGCCGAGCCGATTCGCCAGCTCTACGAGCAGATGCTCGAGCCCAAGTACGTGATGGCGATGGGCGCGTGCTCGTCGACCGGCGGCATGTTCGCGAACTACTCGATCCTGCAGGGCGTCGACAAGATCGTCCCCGTGGACGTCTACGTGCCGGGCTGCCCGCCGCGGCCGGAGGCCGTGATCGAGGGTCTGATGGTCCTGCAGCAGCGCATCAAGTCCGGCATCCCGTCCGCCTCGCAGCAGCAGGAGTCGCAGTCGTGAGCGACGCGATGCTCGCCGTCAACTCGCCGACCTGGGGCGCGCCCGACCACGGCGCGGCCGATCGCCTGCAGGCCGCGCTCGGCGAGGAGGCGATCTGGCGCCGCGCCGAGCACCGGGGCGAACTCACCCTCGACGTCCCGGTCGCGTCGTGGGTCGCCGTCTGCACGCACCTGCGCGACGTCGAGGGCTACGACCTCCTGTCCGACGTGACCGGCATCGACTACCTCGGCTACGAGGGCGAGGTCGCCGGCTACTGGGGCGGCGGCGCCGGCCGCGACATCAACGAGGTCGGCTCGACGCGCGGCAAGCGCGTCGTCCCGGAGACGCCCGGCCCGAAGCGATTCGCGGTCTGCGCCACGGTGGCGAAGGTGCTGACGGTGGCCGACGGCGATCACCGCCGGCTGCGCGTGCGCACGTGGGTCGACGACGGCGAGCCGATCCCGACGCTCGTGCCGGTGTACGCGTCGGCCGACTTCCATGAGCGCGAGGCGTTCGACCTCCTCGGCATCCCGTTCGACGGGCACCCGAACCTGCGCCGGCTGCTGATGCCGGAGGACTGGGGCGGGCACCCGCAGCGCAAGGACTACCCGATCGGCGGCGAGCCCGTCCAGTTCTCGGACGAGGTGTGACGCGCATGGCCGCGACGGAGATCCCCCGCACCTGGCCCGACCTCGAGGTGCTGCAGCCGATCCCGTCGGAGCTGCACCCGTCGAGCGACAACCCGGACCTCCTCGAGATCAACCTGGGCCCGAACCACCCGTCGACGCACGGCGTGCTGCGCGTGGTGACGACGCTCGACGGCGAGGTCGTCGTCGGCCTCCGCTGCGAGATCGGGTACGTCCACACGGGCATCGAGAAGAACATCGAGCAGAAGACGTACTGGAAGGCGATCCCGTACGTGCCGCGGATGGACTACCTGTCCTTCTTCAGCGGCGAGACGGCGTTCTGCATGTCGGTCGAGAAGGCGCTCGAGCTCGAGGTGCCGCGGCGCGCCGAGTGGATCCGCGTGCTCTTCCAGGAGCTCGCCCGCCTGCACTCGCACCTGATCTTCCTCGGCACGGGGTCCGTCGATCTCGGCGGCATCGCGCTGCTCTTCTACTGCTTCCGCGCGCGCGACGAGGTGCTCGACCTGTTCGAGATGGCGACCGGCCAGCGCATGCACCCGCGCTACTGCCAGGTCGGCGGCGTCGCCGAGGACCTGCCGAAGGGCTTCGAGGCGCGGGCCCGCGAGGTCGTCTCGTTCATGCGCAACCAGGTCGACCAGTACGACGAGCTGATCGCCGCCAACCCGATCTGGCTCCAGCGCACGAAGGGCGTCGGCGTGCTTCCGCCCGACTTCGCGATGAAGATGGGCATGACCGGCCCGAACCTGCGCGCGTCCGGCGTGCCGTACGACCTGCGCTCCGCGAACGGCGGCTACGGCGCGTACCGCGAGATCGGGTACACGCCGGTCGTCGAGCAGGGCGGCGACGCCCACGCGCGGTTCCGCGTCCGGATCGAGGAGATGCGCGCCTCGCTCGACGTCATCGAGAAGGTCCTCGACGGCATCCCCGAGGGCCCGACGATCAGCGACGACCGCAAGGTCGTCCTGCCGCCGCGGCACGAGCTCCACACCTCGATGGAGTCCCTGATCCACCACTTCAAGCTGGTCACCGAGGGCTTCACGGTGCCGGCCGGCCACGTCTACGCGCCGATCGAGTCCGCGCGCGGCGAGTTCGGCTTCCAGCTGATCGCGGACGGCGGCCCCAGGCCGTGGCGGGTGCGCCTGCGCAGCCCCTCGCTCGTGCTGCTCCAGTCCCTCGCGAAGCTCTGCGAGGGCGCGTACCTGGCCGACCTGATCGCGATCCTCGCCTCGATCGACCCGGTGCTGGGGGACGTCGACCGCTGATGGCGGACCTCTACGACAAGATCCAGCTCGAGGTGGCGAAGTACCCGAACCGCCGCTCGGCGATCCTGCCGGCCCTGCGCCTCGCGCAGGAGCAGTACGGGTGGCTGTCGCCCGAGGCGCTCGAGAGCGTCGCCGAGGCGCTCGACCTGTCGCCGGCGACCTGCCTGGCCGTCGCCTCGTTCTACGACATGTTCTTCCTGCAGCCCGTCGGCGACCACGTCGTCGAGGTCTGCACGAACCTCTCCTGCGCCCTGGTCGGCTCCGACAAGGTGCTGAGCGCCTTCGAGGAGGAGCTCGGCGTGCCCTGCGGCGGCACCTCCGCCGACGGCAAGATCACGCTGCGCTCCGTCGAGTGCCTCGGCGGCTGCGGCTGGGGCCCGGTCGTGTCCGTCGACCACGAGTACCAGGAGCACTTCACCACCGAGGACGTCGCGCCGCTCGTCGCCGAGCTCCGCGTCGCCCCGCGACACACGAGCGAGAGCCATGCCTGAGGCACCGACCTTCGCGGCCCCCACCGAGTCGTCCATCCTGCTGCCGTTCGCCGGTACCCGCCGCGAGATCGCGGAGTACGAGGCCACCGGGGGCTACCAGTCGCTGCGCAAGGCGGTCGGCATGACGAGCGAGCAGCTCGTCGACGAGATGATCGCCTCGAACCTGCGCGGTCGCGGCGGCGCCGGCTTCCCGGCGGGCCGCAAGGCGTCCTTCCTCGCCCCGGGCGAGGACCGCTACCTCGTGATCAACGGGGACGAGTCGGAGCCGGGCACGTTCAAGGACCGCGAGATCATCCTGCGCAACCCGCACATGCTGATCGAGGGCATCCTCATCTACCTCTGGATGATCAAGGGCGCCGGCGCGTACATCTACATCCGCGGCGAGTACGCCAAGGAGGCCGCGATCCTCGAGGGCGCGATCGCCCAGGCCCGCGCGGCCGGCTACATCGGCCAGCCCCTGCTCGGCACCGACTACGTCCCGAACGTCTACGTCCACCGCGGCGCCGGCGCGTACATCTGCGGCGAGGAGACGGCGCTCCTGTCGTCCCTCAACGGCGAGCGCGGTCAGCCGACGGCCAAGCCGCCGTTCCCGGCCGTCTCCGGCGCCTTCAAGAAGCCGACGCTGCTGAACAACGTCGAGACCGTCGCCACGGTGCCGGTCATCATCGGCATGGGCGGCGCCGCCTACGCCGGCATCGGCACCGAGCAGTCGACGGGCACGAAGATGTTCTCGCTGTCCGGCCACGTCCGGAACCCCGGCAACTACGAGATGCCGCTGAGCGCGACGTACCGCGACCTGATCGACGGCAAGGGCGGCGGCCTGCCCGAGGGCCGCACGCTGAAGGCGTTCGTCCCGGGCGGCTCGTCGATGCCGATCCTGATGCCGAACCAGCTGGACACCGGCCTCGCCTTCGAGGCCGTCGTGGCCGCCGGCTCGATGGCCGGGTCCGGCGCCGTGATCGTGGTCGACGACCGCACCTGCATGGTGCGGTTCGCGCTGCGGACCGCCGAGTTCTACAAGCACGAGTCCTGCGGCAAGTGCACGCCGTGCCGCGAGGGCACGCGCTGGATCACCGAACTCCTGCGCAAGCTCGAGTCGGGCCTCGGCACGACGGAGGAGATCGACCTGCTGCTGAACATCTGCGACCGCGTCGAGGGGAACTGCCTGTGCGTCCTCGGGGACGCCTGCGCGATGCCGGTCCGGTCCCACATCCGCAACTTCCGCGACGAGATCGAGGAGCCCGTGCGGCTCGGTCGCTGCCCCTGCCCCGATGACGCGCCGATGGCGGACCTCTACCCGCCGCTCCTGCGCGCCCCGCTCCCCCTGGTGCACGCCGGATGAGCGCGACCGTGCCCGGCACCGAGACCGTCACGCTGCAGATCGACGGTCGCGAGATCACCGTGCCCAAGGGCACGTCGCTCGTCGTCGCGGCCGCGGAGCACGCCGGGGTCGAGATCCCGGTCTTCTGCTACGAGCCGCGCCTCGGACCTCCGATCGGCGCGTGCCGCATGTGCCTCGTCGAGATCGAGGGCGCGCCGAAGCTGCAGGCGGCGTGCACGATGTCGTGCGGCGACGGCATGGTCGTCAAGACGGCGGAGACGTCCGAGCAGGCCAAGGACGCGCAGGACGGCGTCCTCGAGTTCATGCTCCTCAACCACCCGCTCGACTGCCCGGTCTGCGACAAGGGCGGCGAGTGCCCGCTGCAGGACCTCACGTTCCGCTACGGGCCCGGCAACTCGCGCATGACGCTGCCGAAGCGCACGTACGAGAAGCCGCTGCCGATCTCGTCGTCGATCGTCCTCGACCGCGAGCGCTGCATCCTCTGCTACCGCTGCACTCGCTTCTCCGGCGACGTCGCCGAGGACGGCGAGCTGGTCGCCCGCGAGCGCGGCGCCACCAGCGTGATCGCGACCTTCGACGAGCAGCCGTACGCGAACGCGTTCTCCGGCAACGTCACCGAGCTGTGCCCGGTCGGCGCGCTCCTGCCGACGGCGTATCGCTTCAAGGCGCGTCCCTGGGAGATCGTCAACGTCCCGACCACCTGCACCGGCTGCGCGACCGGCTGCAACACCTGGGCGACGCTGCGCGAGGGCAAGGTCGAGCGCATCCTCTCGCGCAACCACCCGGACGTCGACGAGGGCTGGCTCTGCGACAAGGGCCGCTTCGCCCGCTACGAGCCGCGCGACGAGCGCATCGCCGCACCGCTCCACCGCGGTGCGACCGGGCTCGAGCCGGCGCCGTGGGATGAGGTCCTGTCGACCACCGCGAAGCGCCTCCGCCATCTCCAGGCGACGGGCGATGCCGGCGCGATCGCGATCGTCACCGGCGGCGCCCTCACCAACGAGGAGGCCCACGCGTGGAGGGCGATCGCCGACGCGCTGAAGGCCCGCACCGCCTCCGCCCCCGTCGCCGCCAACGCGGCGTGGGAGCGCCTGGACGCGTACGCCGCGCCGCTCGCCGCGATCGATCGCGCCGACGTCGTCGTCGTGATCGGCGACCAGGAGCCCACGGACCGCGCGGGCACGATCGACCTCCGCATCCGCAAGGCCCGTCGCGCCGGCGCCCACCTGGCCATCGTCGGCCCCGGCGGCACGTCGCTCGAGCCGGACGCCGGCACCTTCGCCCGCACCCTGCCGGGCGCGGGCGCCTCGGTCGTCGCGGCACTCGCCGCGGCCGCCGTCGCCGTCGGCGGCGAGCGCGTCCGCGCCGACGCCCCGACGGCGGGCTCGGTCGAGTCGCTCGCCGCGCAGGCCGGCGCCGCCGAGGAGCTGCTCGGCCTGCTCGCCGCGGCCCGCGCGGCCGCGCGGCGGCCGGGCCTGTTCGTCACCGACCCGGTCGCCACCGCCGACCTCGAGGCGCTCGGCTGGGCGCTCGGGCTCGACGCCGGCGACGGCGGCATCGTGCCGCTGCCCGCTGGCGCCAACGAGCGCGGTGAGCGCGCCGTCGGCCTCGTCGGCGGTTGGGACGAGGTGCTGGCCGGCCTCGAGCAGGGCACCGTCTCCGGCGTCATCCTCGTCGGCTGCGACACGGTCGTCGAGAGCGCGGACGGCGAGCGCTGGCAGATGGCGCTCGCGCAGACCGACGTCGTCATCTCGGTCGCCGCGTTCACGAACGGCGTGACGTCGCAGTCGCAGGTCGTCCTGCCGCTCGACGTCGAGCACGAGCGCGAGGGCACGGTCATGAACCTCGAGGGCCGCGTGCAGCGCGTGCGCCCCTCGCTGCCGCCGATCAGCGGCGTCTCGATGCTCGAGTGGACCGCCCGCTTCGCCGGCTTCCTCGATGTCGCCACGCCGACGACGGCGGCGAAGGCGTTCAGCGCGATCGCCGCCTCGGCGCCCGCGTTCGCCGGGCTGTCGTGGTCGACCCTCGGCGAGCGCGCGGACCTGCACCGCACGCGCCCCGCGGCCGAGCGCCCCGCGGCCCCCGCGCCCGCCGCGCCGCCGGCGGCCCCGCCCGACGGCGCGTTCCGCCTGATCGCACCGCGTCCGCTCTTCAGCGGGGCGGCGGTCGAGCGCACCGACACCCTCGCGCACCAGCGCGCCCCGTACGTCGTCCTCGCGCGCGAGGACGCCGAGCGCCTCGGCATCGGCCGCGGCGACGAGGTGCGCGTGCGCCACGCGGCCGGCGAGCACGTCGGTCCCGCCCGCATCTCGCGCCGGCTCGTGCCGGGCGCCGTCCGCATCAACTGGCGCGGCTCGGCTGCCGGCACCAGCGCGACCGTGGGAGCCGCCGGCTAGGCGATGGTCGACGGCGTCCTCCTCACCATCATCAAGGCGTTCGTCCTGGTGAACGTCCTGATGGCCTTCTTCGCGCTGATGACGCTGATCGAGCGCAAGCTGATCGGCCGGTTCCAGCGCCGCTACGGCCCGAACCGCGTCGGCCCGTACGGCCTGATGCAGCCGGTCGCCGACCTCGGCAAGATGCTCCAGAAGGAGAACATGGTCCCGTCCGGCGCGCGACCGAAGCTCTACATGGCGGCGCCGTTCATCGCGATGACGTGCGCCATCGGCGCGTTCGGCCTGATCCCGTTCGGGAACGTCGCGACGATCCCCTGGACGGACTTCACGATCCACCTCTACATCGCGGACACCAGCGTGTCGCTGCTCGTGGTTGCCGCCATCGGGTCGCTCGGGTTCTACGGCCTGCTGATCGGCGGCTGGGCGTCGGGCTCGAAGTACGCGCTGCTGGGCGGCATGCGCGCGATCGCCCAGCTCGTGTCCTACGAGGTCGCCTTCACGCTCGCCGTGATCGGCGTGATCATCCAGGCCGGCTCGCTGTCGTTCGTCGACATCTCGAACGCGCAGGTGAGCCTGTGGTTCATCGTCCCGCAGATCCTCGGCTTCATCGTCTTCTTCATCGCCGCGCTGGCCGAGTCGAACCGCCCGCCGTTCGACCTCGTCGAGGCCGACGGCGAGGTCGTCGCCGGCTACCACACGGAGTACGGCGGCATGCGGTACGCGATGTTCGCGGCCGCCGAGTTCATCAACGCGATCACGCTGTCCGCGCTCGGCGCCGTGCTGTTCCTCGGCGGCCCGAGTGGACCGATCCTGCCGGGTCCGATCTGGATGATGCTCAAGATCGGCGCCTTCCTGTTCGTGCTCATCTGGATCCGCGCGACGCTGCCGCGCGTCCGCTTCGACCAGCTGATGAAGCTCGGCTGGAAGGTGCTCCTTCCCGTCGCCACCCTCAACCTGCTGCTGACGGCCGTCGCAGTGGTGTACCTCTAGGAGGCGCCCGATGCTCGACCAGGTCAAGGGCTTCTCGACGACATTCCGCCATCTGCTGCAGAAGCCGGTGACGCAGCAGTACCCCGAGTACAAGCGGCCCGTCTACCCGCGCTTCCGCGGTCGGCACCAGCTGCACCGCCACGACAACGGGCTCGAGAAGTGCGTCGGCTGCTCGCTGTGCGCCGCCGCCTGCCCGGCGGACTGCATCCGCGTCGTCCCGGCCGAGAACACGCCGGACAACCGCGTCTCCGCGGGTGAGCGCTACGCGCGCATCTACGAGATCAACATGGCCCGCTGCATCTTCTGCGGCTACTGCGAACTCGCGTGCCCGTTCGACGCGATCACGCTCGGCAACGACTTCGAGCTCTCCGAGATCTCCCGCGAGGCGCTCGTCTACACGAAGGGCATGCTGCTCGAGAAGCCGGAGCGGCGGACGCCGTCGCAGGCCGTCGACCCGTATGACGTGCCCGCGCAGGACGTCGAGCGCGTGCTCGGCATGTACGACATCACCACGGCGACGAACCCCGAGGGCGCGGAGTAGTGGAGGCGGTCGTCTTCTTCATCGCGGCTGCGGCCGCGATCGCGTCCGCCGTCGCGGTCGTCGCGCAGCGCAACCCGTTCGTGTCGGCGCTCGCCCTGCTCGGCAACCTGGTGTCGCTCGCCGTGCTGATGCTCCTGCTCGAGGCGCAGTTCGTCGCGGCCGCGCAGATCATCGTCTACGCCGGTGCGATCATGGTCATGTTCCTCTTCGTCATCGCGTACGTCGGCCCGCGGGGCGAGATCGGACCGGGTGACCGCAGGCCCTGGCAGACCGTGCTCGCCATCGTCGCCGGCGCGTTGATCGCGGTGCAGATCCTCGTCGTCGTGCTCACCACGGACTTCGGCCAGGCGACCTCCGTCGACGATGCCTTCGGCAGCCCGGCGGCCGTCGGCGAGGCGTTTGTCACGAAGTACGTGCTCGCGTTCGAGGTGGTCTCCATCGTGCTCTTCATGGCCGCTGTCGCGGGTGTCCTGTACGGCGCCGGCGCGCGTCCGCGGCGCCTCACGACGGACGAGGTCGTCGCCCAGGAGCAGCGCTCGGCGGAGGAGCGCCGCCGCGAGGCGTCGCAGGCGGCGCTGCGCGCGGTGCGCGATCAGGAAGGCGGGGCGTCGTGACGAGCGTCGGACTGCCGGTCTACCTCGGCCTCAGCGCGATCCTCATGACGATCGGCCTGATCGGCGTGCTCCTGCGGCGCAGCCCGCTGACGACGCTGCTGTCGCTGGAGGTCATGCTGAATTCCGTCAACCTGACGCTGGTCGCCTTCGCCCGCCAGGTCGGTGGCACGGACGGCCAGGTCTTCGCGCTGGTCGTGATGGGCATCGCCGCCGCCGAGGTCGTCGTCGGCCTCGGCCTCGTCGTCGCGATGACGCGCCGCGAGATGGTGCTCGACACCGATGAGCTGAGGACGCTGCGCGGATGACCGAGCTCGTCTGGATCTCCCTCGCGCTGCCCCTGGCGGGCTTCCTCGCGCTGCTCGTGCTCGGCACCCGCCTGCCCGCCCGCGGCGCCGGCTGGATCGGCTCGCTGGTGATGCTCGCGGCGTTCGTCGCGGCCGCCGCGGCGACGATCATGCTCGCCGGCAAGCCCGAGGAGCAGCGACAGGTCAGCCAGGTCGCCTGGACCTGGCTGCAGGCGGGGAACTTCTCCGTCGGCCTCGACATCTGGTTCGACGAGCTGACGGCGGTGATGCTGCTCGTGGTCACCGGCATCGGCTTCCTGATCCACGTCTTCTCCGTGGGCTACATGCAGGGCGACGGCCAGTACCGGCGCTTCTTCGCGTACCTCAACCTGTTCGTCTTCTCGATGCTCATGCTCGTCGTCAGCGGCAATCTCGTCCTGCTGCTGGTCGGCTGGGGCCTGGTCGGGCTGTCGTCGTACCTCCTGATCGGCTTCTGGCATGAGAAGGCGTCGGCGGTGAAGGCGGCCAAGAAGGCGTTCGTCATGAACGCGATCGGCGACGTCGGGATCGCCGTCGGCGCCTTCCTCCTGTTCGTCGAGCTCGGCACGCTGACGTACGGCGGCATGTTCGCGCGCGCCGCGGAGCTCGACACCGCCACGGCGACGATCGCCTGCCTGCTCCTGCTCGTCGGCGCCGTCGCGAAGTCGGCGCAGCTCCCGCTCCACACGTGGCTGCCCGACGCCATGGAGGGCCCGACCCCGGTCTCCGCCCTGATCCACGCGGCGACGATGGTGACCGCCGGCGTGTACCTGATCGCGCGCTTCAACCCGCTGTTCGCCGAGGCGCCGTACGCACTCGACACGGTGATCGTGATCGGCGTGCTCGGCCTGCTGATGGCCGGCGCGATCGCCGTCGTCCAGACGGACATCAAGCGGATCATCGCGTTCTCCACGATGAGCCAGATCGCCTACATGTTCGTCGGCGTGGGCCTCAGCGCGTACTGGGCGGGCATCTTCCACCTGTTCACGCACGCGTTCTTCAAGGCGCTGCTGTTCATGGGCGCGGGCCTCGTCATCCACGCGCTCCACGGCGAGCAGGACATCCGCAACATGGGCGGCCTCAAGCGCGTGATGCCGAAGACGTGGTTCTGCATGCTGATCGGGGCACTGGCGCTGGTCGGCATCTTCCCGTTCTCCGGCGGCTTCTCGAAGGACGCGATCCTCAGCTCCGCGCTGCACGTCGGCACGCCGCTCGCCTGGGTCGCGTACATCGCCGGCCTCGTCGGCGCCCTGCTGACGGGCATCTACACGTTCCGGCTGATGTTCCTCGTCTTCCACGGCCGCATGTCGCCGTACGCGGAGAAGGTCGCGCCGCACGCCGTCGAGCACCACGGCGAGGGTCCGCGCACGATGCTGTGGCCCGTCTACATCCTGACCATCGGCGCGGCCGTCACCGGCCTCCTCCAGATCCCCGGGGTGACGCACGTCTTCTTCGACTGGCTCGATCCGATCGCCCCGGGCGGCATGGTCGAGCCGTCGGCGCCGCAGGAGTGGCTGACCACGGGCATCGCGGTCACGCTCGGCCTCGTGGGCATCGCGATCGCCGCGCACCTGTACCTGCGCGGGTCGGCCGCGACGGATCAGATCCGCCTCGGCCGCGGTCGCCTCATCGCGCACGCGCTCGAGCGCCGCGTCTACTGGGACGATCTCTACGAGGTGGTCTTCGAGCGCCCCGCCGCCTGGGCGGCTGCGTTCCTGCGCCGTGACGTCGACGGCCCGGCCGCGCGCTGGCTCCCGCTCGACGGTGCCGGCACGCTGACCGCGTTCCTCGGCCGCACGTTCAACGTCGTCGAGAACGGCGTCGTCCGCTCCTACGCGCTCGTGTTCGCGCTCGGCGTCGGCGGCCTGCTCCTCTACCTCCTGGTGCGCGGCGCATGATCACCATCTCCTGGCTCATCGGCGTCGCGGCGATCGTCGGCCTGCTGGTCACGGTGCTGCCGTTCAGCCGCCGTGCGGGCGGGTACCTCGCGCTGCTCGGCTCGCTTGCCGTCCTCGGCGGCGTGATCGGCTTCATCTACCGCTTCGAGCCGTCGGCCGGCTACCAGTTCGGCGACGACGTCGCGTGGATCCCGCAGCTCGGCATCCGCTGGGACGTCGCGGTGGACGGGGTGTCGCTCGCGATGATCGCGGTGACGGCGCTCGTCACCGCCTGCGCGATCGGCTACGGCCTCTGGGCCGGCCGCGACCGCAACCACGCGACCTACGGCCTGCTGCTCCTGACCGAGGCCTTCCTGCTGCTCGTCTTCTCGGCCCGCGACCTGTTCGCGTTCTACGTCGGCTTCGAGGGCATGCTGATCCCGCTGCTCATCCTGCTCGCGATCTGGGGCGGGGCGGAGCGGCGGCAGGCGGTCGTCCAGGTCGTCGCGTACACGGCGCTCGGCACGCTGCTGATGCTCGTCGGCATCCTCTACCTCGGCCTGACGGCCCCGGACGGCCCGAGCTTCGCGATGGCCGACGCCGTCGGACGCGGCCCCGACTGGGTGTTCTGGGTCTTCGCGCTCGCCTTCGCGATCAAGTCGCCGCTGTTCCCCCTGCACGGCTGGGTCATGCCCGCCTACCGCCAGTCGTCGCCCGAGGTGGCGGCGGTCCTGTCGGGCATCGCCTCGAAGGCCGGCGGCTACGCGTTCCTCGCCGTCCTCGTGCCGCTCTTCCCCGAGCAGGCCTCGCGCTTCGCGTGGCTGTTCATCGCGCTCGGCCTCGTCGGCTTCATGTGGGGCGCCCTGCTCGCCTTCCGCCAGCCCGATAGCCGCGGCGTCATCGCCTACTCGTCGATCGCGCAGATGTCGTTCGTCGTCCTCGGCGTGTTCCTCCTGTCCGACCTCGGTGCGACCGGCGCGACCTTCCAGATGGTCAACCACGCGCTCATCTCCGCCGCGCTGTTCCTCCTCGCCGGCTGGGCCGAGACGAAGGCCGGCAGCGGCGCGTTCGCCCACCTCGGCGGTCTCGCCCGCAACCGCCCGATCCTGGCCACGGTCGTCCTCATCGTCGGCATGGCGGCGCTCGCCGTTCCCGGCTCGAGCCTGTTCGCCTCGGAGTTCCTGATCCTGCTCGGCGCGTTCGCGGAGGCGTGGTGGCTCGGGGCGATCGCGGCTGTGGGCATCGTCCTCGCCGCGATGTACATGCTCCGCTGGATCTCCGCCGTGCTGCACGAGCGCGAGGGCGACCTGGTCGGCTCGTTGCGGCCGCCGGACCTCAGGAGCGGCGCGCTCGTCGCCATCGTCCCGCTCGTGCTCGCCCTCGTCCTGCTCAGCGTCGCGCCCGCCCAGCTGACCGAGCGCATCGACCGGTCCGCGCAGGCGCTGGTCGCCGCGGCCGAGGAGGTGGCCCCGTGATCGAGTACCCGTCGATCGACTGGTGGGCGATCTCGCCCGACATCGCGATGGGCATCGGCGCCGCCGTCGTGCTGATGATCGCCGCCTTCCTGAAGGGGCGCGGCCGCGCGATCGGGACCGCGGTCGGGCTGATCACGCTCGGCGTCGTCGCCGGACTCGCCATCGCCCAGTGGGGTGACGATCCGGTCTCCACGATCGCCGATTCGATGCAGGTCGACCAGGTCACCCAGGCGGTGCGGGTGCTGGTGTCCGCATGCGCTGCGTTGACGCTGCTCGTCGCCTTCGGCTGGTCGCGCATGCGGGACAGCGGCGCGGAGTTCGCGGCGCTGATCCTGTTCGCCGCCACGGGCATGAACCTGATCGCCGCGTCGGCCTCGTTCATGACCCTGTTCGTCGCCCTCGAGCTCTTCTCGATCGCCCTCTACGCGCTGTCGGGCATCGGACGCGACCGCGCGTCGCTCGAGAGCGGCTTCAAGTACCTGGTGCTGGGCACCGTCGGGTCCATCATCCTCGTCTACGGCATCGCGTTCCTCTACGGCGCGACCGGCTCGTTCCAGTTCGGCGAGGTCGCGACCGCACTCGCAGAGGGCGACACGGGTGCGCCGCTCGTGATCCTCGGCACGGGGCTCCTCCTGGTCGGCCTGCTGTTCAAGATCGGCGTCATGCCGTTCCACATGTGGGTGCCCGACGTCTACGAGGGCGCGCCGACGGCGGTCACCGGCTTCATGGCCGCGGCCACCAAGATCGCCGCGTTCGTCGTGCTCGCCCGGGTGCTGCTGGAGGCGCTGCCCGCCATGCGCGACACGTGGGAGCCCGTCCTGATCGCGGTCGCCGTGGTCACGATGGTGATGGGCAACGTCGCGGCGCTGGTGCAGACGAACCTCAAGCGCATGCTCGCCTACGCCTCGATCGGCGCGGCGGGCTTCGGCCTGATCCCGCTGATCGTCGGCGGGCCCGACGGCGTCTCGAGTCTCCTGTTCTACCTGGCGGCGTACGCCCCGGTCACCATCGGGGCCTTCGCCGTCGTCGCCCTCCACGAGCGCGACGTCCGGGGGATCGCGACGCTCGAGTCCATCCGCGCGTGGGGCTTCGACCGCGGCCTCGCCGGGGCCGCGATGGTGCTGTTCCTGCTCGCTCTGGCCGGCTTCCCGCCGACCGTCGGCTTCATGGGCAAGTTCGTCGTCCTCGGCCCCGCCGTCGAGAACGGCTGGACGTGGCTCGCCGTCGTCGGCGTGCTCGCCTCCGTCATCTCCCTCGGCTACCTGCTGCGGGTGATCGCCGCGCTCTACGACCGCTCGCAGCGGTCGGGCGTCCTGCTGCCGGCCGCGCCCGGCCTCGGCTCGACGAACCTCGTGATCGCGATCTGCCTCGTGCTCGTCCTCGTCGCCGGCGTGCTCCCGGGCACCGGGATCGACTGGGCGAACGAGGCCGCGCGCGCGATCGCGATGACGCGCTGACGTCCGATACCGGTCGACCCCGCTTCGGTAACCTGCCGGCACAGGTGTTGCGCGGCGAATGCGGTGCGTACCATCGTGCACCCGATGCCCCGTCGACTCCTCCTCTTCCTCGCCGTCGCCCTCACGCTGGCTGCGACGGGCACCTCCGCCGCCTCGGCCGCGACCTTCACCGTGACGTCGACCGCCGATTCCGGCACGCTGGCGAGCCCGACGACGGGTACGTTGCGTTGGGCCGTCAAGCAGGCGAACGGCAACGCCGGCCCTGACGTCATCGAGTTCGCTGAGGACGTCGTCGGTGTCGTCACCCTGCGCCTCGGCGAGATCGAGATCACGCAGTCGCTGACCATCAACGGGCCGAGCCGGGACGTCCTCACCGTGCAGGGCTCCGGATCACGGATCTTCGCCATCACCACGACGCCGATCGCCGTCGAGATCGTCGGGCTGACGCTCGCGCGTGGCAACGAGGACGCCCAGCCCGGTGGAGCGATCGGCGCAACCACGCTGGGCAGCGAGGATGCACTCACGGTCAGACGCTGCCGTGTGGAGTTCAACACCGCGAGCAACGGCGGCGGCATCTACGCCTCGAACGGGACGGTCACCATCGACGACACGGAGTTCGTCGGCAACGTCGCGGCGGATAGCGGCGGCGGTGTGTACCTCGCGGAAGGCACCCTGACCGTGGAAGGGTCCCTCTTCTGGCGCAACACCGCACGTGGCTACGGTGGTGGCGGGCTGTACACCGAACGGGCGACGACCACGATCGGCGACTCGTCGTTCTCTCTCAACGAGGCCGATGACTACGGTGGCGGTGTCGGCGCCGAAGATGTGCTCGGGTTGACCATCGCGGACGCATCGTTCGAGAGGAACGTCGTCTACAAGAGCGGAGGAGGAGCGGTGTACGCGCAGTCCGCTCAGTCCGGGCCGTCTGCCGCTGCCACGTACACATTCAGTCGGCTCGACGTCTACGACAACCGGGCAGCCTATGGGTCCGCGTTCGATGTCGAGGGGAGTGACGTGTACCTCGCCGATTCGGTGCTCCGCGGAAATCACGGTGAGCGGGGCGTGCTGGTCGTCCTCGGTGGTCGGACGGACATGACGATCACCCGCACGGCGATCGTCGAGAACACGCCGGGCGACTCGACGTCCGGGCACGGTGGGATCCGCTGGGACGGGGACCGGCTGACCATCGCCAACTCCACGATCGCCGACAACGTCAGCGACGTCGCGAACACGGGCGCCGCCCTCTACGTCCAGGAGGGCAGCGCCGATCTCGACAGCGTGACCATCGCCGGCAACGTCAACCTGGCCTCCGGCGCATCGGGGATCGTCGTCGACCGGGACCAGAACCCGGCTACCGCCTCGGTGACCAACGCGATCGTGTCGGGCAACGACGGGGCGGACTGCGCGGTCCTCGGCACCGACTCCAGTCCGACGGCACTCGCGCTGACGGGGCCGAACGTCGCCGACGCGTCGTGCACCCCGTCCGGCTCCGCCGTGGCCGATCCGCTGCTCGACGCCCTCCGGCCGTCGCTCACGACGGATGGGCTGTACACGTACATCCGTCCGCTGCAGCGCACGAGCCCAGCGTGGGACACCGGGGCGACCACGCTCACGACCGACCAGCGCGGTGTTGCTCGACCCCAGCTCGGCGGCACCGACGTCGGTGCGGTGGAGATGCGGGAGGCCGCGCTCGCCGTGACCGTCGGGGAGCCCCCGTCGGCGCAGGTCGGGGATCGGGTGGACCTCTCCCTGGGGATCGAGAACACGGGCGACTTCCCCGCTGACGTGGCTCTGGCCCTCCAGCTGCCGACCGTGCTCGCGTACGCCGGTCCCGCGGAGGGCGCTTCGTGCGAGGCGACGATGAGTGGGGCGGCCTGCGCCGTTGGACTCGTCGGCGGTGAGACGCTCCAGAGCGTCATCGTGCCCGCATCCGCTCGCGCGATCGGTACAGCGCCTGTCGATGTGACCGTGTCGGCACGTGGTCTCGCGATTCCACCGGCGACGGCCAGCACCTCCGTCTCGATCACCGGACCCGCTGTCGCCGCCGCCGCCGCCGCAGCGGCTGCGTCGGCGCACGCGCCGCCGACCGTCGGCACGTGCGTGCGTCGGGTAGGCGACGTCCGTCTGACGCCGCGTGCGACTCGTCGCCAGCCTGCCGCGCTGCTGACCTGCCGCTTCTCGCTCGACGCCGTTGGTCGATACGCGTTCTCGTTCGCGAAGGGCGATGCCCGCCGCTGGTCGATCTACGCCGGCTCGCGCGTCGCCGGACGCGAGACCGGTCGGCGCGTTCGGCAGGTCGCCATCGATAATCGCTCCGCGGGCCGGAACGTGACCCTGCGGCTGCGGCTGCCACAGGCGGCGCGCTGGGTCCCGGCGACGGTGACCTTCACCGCGCCCTCCGGCGCGCGTACGACGCAGATCCTCGGCTAGGCGTCCGCGGACCCGGTCCGAGCCCCTACGCTTCGCGGACCGCGACTGCGACGAGGAGGGACCCGATGCCCGAGAACACCACGATCACCTGGTACGGCCACGCGACGTGGGGCATCCAGACCCCCGGCGGCGCGCACGTCGTCATCGATCCGTGGATCGAGGGCAACCCGAAGAGCCCGGACAGCGCGAAGGAGCTCAGCGCGGACGTCGTGCTCGTCACGCACGGCCACGCCGACCACATCGCCGATGCCGCGGCCGTCGCGCGGCGCGGCACCGCGACGACGATCGCGCAGTACGAGATCGCGGGCTGGCTCGACGGCCAGGGCGCGCCCAACTGCATCGGCATGAACACGGGTGGCACGGTCGAGGTCCGTGGGCTGAAGATCACGATGACGCAGGCCTTCCACTCGAGCAGCCTCCCCGACGGGACGGCCTGCGGGGACCCGGTCGGTTTCGTCCTCGAGCTCGAGTCCGGCCAGCGCATCTACGTCGCCGGCGACACCGGCGTGTTCGGCGACATGGCGCTGATCCGCGAGATCTACCAGCCGGTGCTCGCGATCCTGCCGATCGGCGACTTGTACACGATGGGCCCGCTCCAGGCCGCCCACGCGACGCGCCTGCTCGGCGTCCAGCACGTGCTGTGCTCCCACTGGGGCACGTTCGACGCGCTCACCGGCACGCCGGCGAAGCTGGTCGAGGAGCTCGGCGCGCTCGGCCTGGGCGACGTCACCGTGCACGAGCTGCAGCCGGGCGACGCCCTCTAGGCCGTGACGTTCTCCATCGCCGCCGTCGACGCCGCCACGGGCGACGTCGGTGCGGCAGCGGCGACGAAGTTCCTCGCCGTCGGCGCCGGGGTCCTCTGGGCGGAGGTTGGCGTCGGCGCCGTCTGCACGCAGGCGCTCGCGCGCATCGCCTACGGGCCGGAGTGCCTCGATCTCCTGCGGGCCGGCCACGACGCCGAGGCCGCGATCGCGCAGGCGACCTCGGCCGACGACGGCCGCGCCGACCGACAGCTGGGCGTCCTCGCAGCGGACGGGAGCGGCGCCACGTTCACCGGCGCGCAGTGCTTCGACTGGGCGGGTGGCCGCGTGCTGGATGGGGCGACCATCCAGGGCAACATCCTCGTCGGCCCGACGGTGCTCGAGGCGATGGCGACCGCCTGGGACGAGGCGGCGGGGCTGCCGCTCGACGTCCGCCTGCTGCGCGTGCTCGGCGCCGGCGGCGCGGTCGGCGGCGACGCCCGCGGTCGCCAGTCGGCGGCGCTCCTCGTGCGCCACGCGGACGGCCGCGATCCGGTCGACCTCCGCGTCGACGACCACCCGGCGCCGCTCGACGAGCTCGATCGGCTCCACGCGGCCTTCGCCGTCGTCTACGGCACCACGCCGGTGGAGGAGTGGGTGCCGATCGCCGGCGAGGTCGCCGAGCGGCTCCGCACGGCGCTCGGCCTCCCCGCGGGTGGTTGGGACGACCACCTGCGCGAGGCGCTCGCCCGTTGGACGTTCGCGGAGAACCTCGATGGGCGCTGGGACGGCGGGGACCGCATCGACCCCGTGGTCCTCGACGCGATCGCCGGTTAGACGACCTTCAGCGGCTTGCGGATGCGCTGGAGCGGATCCTGCGTCCGCATGCCGTGCAAGCGCTCCGCGAGGGCGCGGATGGCGACGGCGGCCGGGGCCTCGGGCTGGGAGATCGTGAAGGGCATGCCGATGTCACCGCCCTCCCGCAGCGCGGGCTCGAGCGGGATCTCGGCGAGCAGCGGCACCTCGAGGTGCCGGGCGAGGGACTGGCCGCCCCCGCTGCCGAAGAGGTCATCGCGCTCGCCGCAGCACGGGCAGACGCGGTAGGCCATGTTCTCGACCACGCCGACGACGCGCATGCCGACGCGCTCGGAGACCGCCGCGGCGCGCTCGGCGACGCGCTGGGCCGCGGCCTGCGGCGTCGTCACCACGACCGCCTCGGCGTTCGGCAGCAGGCTGCCGAGCGAGATCGCCACGTCGCCCGTGCCGGGCGGCATGTCGATCAGCAGGACGTCGAGGTCGTCGCCCCAGTGCACGTCGGAGAGGAACTGCTGCATCGCCTTGTGGAGCATCGGGCCGCGCCAGAGGACGGCGCCGCCCTCGTCCATGAAGTAGCCGATCGAGATCGTCCGCAGGCCGTGCGCCACCGGCGGCACGATCATCTTGTCGACGGTCACCGGGCGCTGGTGGATGCCGAGCATGCCCGGGATCGAGAAGCCGTAGATGTCGGCGTCGACCACGCCGACCTCCAGGCCCATCTGGCTGAGCGCGACGGCGAGGTTGACGGTCAACGACGACTTGCCGACCCCGCCCTTGCCGGAGGCGACGGCGATCACCCGCGTCGTCGGGGCGACGGACAGCTGGCCCGGTGCGACCGGCGGGCGGCCGCTGCGCAGGCGCGTCGCGAGGGCGGCGCGCTCGTCCTCCGTCATGCTCGTGAAGTCGACGCCGACGCTCGTGACGCCCGGCACCTTGGCGACCTCGAGGCGGACATCCTGGTCGATCGTCGCCTTCAGCGGGCAGCCGGGGATGGTCAGCGCGACGCCCACCGTCACGTCGCCGGCCGCGATGCGGATGTCGCGGACCATCTCGAGCGTGACGAGATCCTTGCGGAGCTCCGGATCGATGACGCGCGTCAGCGCCTCGCGGACCTGTTCCTCGGTGACGGCCATCAGGCCGAAGGCTAGCCGTTGGCGGGCTGCGGCCCGTCCAGCGTCCGGATCACCAGCCCGTCGAGCGTCTTGGGGTAGAAGTACGTGCTCTTCTGCGGCATCACGTCACCCGACAGCGCGACGGCCTCGACCTCGCGGACGGTGGGCGCGCGCAGGATGAAGCCGACGTCGCCCGAGTCCTGCACCTTGACGGCGGCGTCGTCGGAGTACGCGGTGTAGCGGATGCGGTCCGTCGTCGCCACGACCTCGGCCGGCAGCTCGAGCAGCGGACCGAGGACGCGATCCTGGAGCATCACGGCGTCGATGCGCTGGAGCGGCGTGCGGTCGCCGTCCTCGGGGGGCGCATGGAAGAGCAGCGGACCGCGGTCGCGCCGGATCAGGCCGAACACGCCGTGGTCATGGGGGATCGCGGCCATCAGCGCCTCGAGCTGCACGACGCCGTCGCCCGCCTCCTCGACCGTGAATCCGGCCCGCGCGAGCAGGTCGGGCAGGCGCTCCTGCACGTCCTCGCCGACGCCGCTGACGATCCGGTGGATCGGGAAGATGACCAGGCCGGGCGAGGCGCCGTTCGTCAGGTACATCATCATCTGGTTGGACGAGGGGTCCTCGGGATGCGCCTCGCGGTAGGCGAGTGCCGTCGCGTAGCGGTGGTGCCCGTCGGCGATCAGGAGTCGCCGCTCGGCGAGCGTCGCGTGGATGCGATCGGTGATGTCCGACTCCGGGACGCGCCACATGCGCAGGTGCGTGCCGTGGTCGTCCGTCACGTCGATGACCGGCGTCGGCTCCGATCCGGCGCGGAGGGCGGCATCGATCTCCCCGTCCGGGTCGTCGTAGGTCACGAGGATCGGCGACGGCTGCGCATGCGTCGTCTGGAGCAGCTGCAGGCGGTCGGCGACGATGCTCGGCATCGTCCGCTCGTGGGGCAGGATCAGCCGCTCGCCGACGGGCAGGCCGACGAGGGCGATCATCCCCGTGCGGACGCGCGTGATCCCGTCAGGCCCGGTGAAGGTCTCCTCCGTGCGGTAGAGGCACGGCATCTCCTCCTGGATCAGCGTGCCGTCCTCACGCCATTCGTCGAGCAGGCGGCGGGCGTTCTCGGCGCGGCCGACGTCGGGCAGGATCAGGCGCACGACGTTGCGGTTCGAGCGCGCGACGAGCCGCATGCGGTCCGCCATCGTGATCACGTCGTACGGCGGCGCGACGATCGAGAACGCGGGGTGCCGACGCGGGTCGTAGCGCAGCCCGCGGAACGGGCGCACGTGGAGGGGCTCTGCCGCGGGCATCGGTCGGGATCGTATCGGGGGTGTGAGTGAAAGGGGTCTGGCCCCTTTCATGCACGGCCGAGGGGCGAGGTGACGCCCGTCCGATGTCGTGAATGAAAGGGGCCAGACCCCTTTCATTCACACCCCCGACAGGCCGCCGCCTACACTCACCCCCATGGCCTCCGACGCCCGTACGTCCGTCCGCGACCTCGTCGAGGGCCAACTCGTCGACTCGACGTTCGCGGTGCTGCGCAAGGACCGCCGGCGCACGCGCACGGGCAGCCCGTACCTGGCCCTCGAACTCGCGGATCGCACCGGCCGGGTGCGCGCGACGATCTTCGACGACGCCCCGATCCTCGACGGCCGCTTCGAGGCCGGCGACGTGATCCGCGTGCTCGGCAGCGTGGAGGAGTACCGCGGCCGACCGCAGCTCGTCGTGCGCTCCGTCGAGCGGGTCGAGGCCGAGGCCGATGCGCTCGAGTTCACGCCGGGCGCGCGCCGCGACGTCGACGACCTCGAGGGGTTCCTCGAGTTCCTCGCCGAGGAGATCCCCGACGGCGACCTGCGCGCGCTGACCCGGGCCGTGCTGGACGACGCCGAGCTCCGCGTCCGCTTCCGCGCGGCGCCGATGAGCGTCGAGCACCATCACGCGTACGCGGGCGGCGCCCTCCAGCACACCGTCGGCGTGGCGACCGCCTGCCGCGAGCTCGCCCTGCTCCACCCGCGACTCGACCAATCCGTGGTCGGTGCCGCTGCGCTCCTGTTCGCCGTCGGCGCCGCCGATGCGTTCGTGTCGGGCCCGGTCCTCCAGCACTCCGAGGAGGGGCGGCTGCTCGGCATCCCGCACCTGTCCGCGCGTCGGATCGAGCGCGTCGCCGAGCGGCTCGGCACGTCCCGCCCGCGTGTCATCGCCATCCTCCACTGCATCGACGCCGATCGGGCCCGTACACCCGAGGCGGCCTGCCTCCACGGCGCGATCGCACTCGACGCCGGCGTGTCGTCCGCGCTCGCGCAGGCGGCGGGTCGGGCGGCGGAGGCGCAGTAGGCTCTGCGCGTGCGCCTCGCGCTGGCTCAGATCGATGTGACGGTCGGTGATCTGGCCGGCAATGTGGAGCGGATTGCGGCTGCGGTGGGGCGGGCGGCGGAGTGGGGTGCGGATTTGGTGGTGGTGCCGGAGTTGGCGGTGTGCGGGTATCCGCCGGAGGATCTGGTGTTGCGGCCGTCGTTTGTGCGGGCGTGTGAGGCGGCGGTGGGGGAGTTGGCGGGGCGGTGTGGGGTGCCGGTGGTGGTGGGGGCGCCGTGGGCGGGGCCGGATGGGGTGCGCAATAGCGCGTTCGTGTTGGCGGGTGGTGGGGTGGTGGCGCGCTACGACAAGATGGCGTTGCCGAATTACGGCGTGTTCGATGAGCAGCGGACGTTTCGGGCGGGGGATGGGCCGGTGCTGGTGCGGGTGGGGGATGCGGTGGTGGGGTTGACGATCTGCGAGGACATCTGGGTGGCGGATGGGCCGGGGCGGGCGTCGGCCGTGGCGGGTGCGTCGGTGGTGGTGAATCTGTCGGCGTCGCCGTATCACGTCGGCAAGGGCGCGCAGCGTGATGCGTTGGTGGGGGATCTGGCGCGGGGTGAGGGTGTGTGGGTGGCGTACGCGAATCTGGTCGGCGGGCAGGATGAGTTGGCGTTCGATGGGCGCAGCCTGGTCTATGACGCGGCGGGGCGGCTGGTGGCGCGTGGTGCGCATTGCGCGGAGGATCTGCTGATCGTCGATGTCGATGCGCCGGCGCCGGCGGATGTGGCGGTGGCGGCGTCGCTTCCGGTGGCCGCGCATGCGGACCGCGAGGCGGGGGTGGTGGCGCCGCTGCCGGTGGACGAGTTGGATGAGCTGTGGCGCGTGCTGGTGCTGGGCCTGCGTGATTACGTCGACAAGAACGGGTTCGGCGGGGTGCTCTTGGGGTTGAGCGGCGGGATCGATTCGGCGCTGGTGGCGGCGCTTGCGGTGGATGCGCTGGGTGCGGGGCGGGTGCATGCGATTTCGATGCCGACGCGGTTCAACGTGGCGGAGACGCGGTCGGATGCGCAGGTCGTGGCGGCGAACCTCGGGGTCGATTTCCGGGAGCTGCCGATCGAGGAGCTGCGGGTGGCGTTTCACGAGGTGCTGCCGGAGACGAGCGGGTTGGCGGCGGAGAACCTGCAGGCGCGGATTCGCGGGGTCGTGTTGATGACGGAGTCGAATCAGCGGGGGTGGATGGTGCTGACGACGGGGAACAAGAGCGAGGTGGCGACGGGCTACTCGACGCTGTACGGGGATTCGGTCGGCGGCTTCGCGCCGATCAAGGACGTCCCGAAGACGCTCGTGTTCGCGTTGGCGCGGTATCTGAACGAGCGGGAGGGGCGCGAGGTGATCCCGTGGTCGACGGTTCAGCGGCCGCCGACGGCGGAGCTGCGCGAGGATCAGCGCGATGATCAGTCGCTGCCGCCGTATGAGGTCCTCGATCCGGTCCTGCATGCGTACGTGGAGGAGCGGTTGTCGCCGGCGGAGATCGCCGAGCGCGGCCTCGTCGACCTCGAGACCGCCGAGCGGATCGCGCGTCTCGTCGATCGTGCCGAGTACAAGCGCCGCCAGGGCGCACCCGGCCTCAAGATCCATCCCATCGCCTTCGGCCGCGACCGCCGCATGCCGATCACCAACCGCTACAGCGAGGAGACCCCATGCTGATCCACCGCTCGCAGGACCCCCGATGGATGGCGGACGCGTACGTCATCGCCGATGAGGCGACGAAGCGCGCGATCTGGATCGACTGCAACGGCGACCACGACGACCTCCACCGCTTCGTCGAGGAGCACGGGCTGGCGGTCGAGGGCATCCTCCTCACGCACCACCACATCGACCACCTCGAGGGCCTCGAGGAGGTCCGCACCCGCTACGGCGTCCCCGTCGCGGCCAGCGCCCGCTGCGTCGAGCTGGTCCGGGAGGACGGCGGCTACACCGGCCCGATCGAGCGCGTCCTCGGCGAGGATGAGGAGTTCGAGCTCGCGGGTATGGCGGTCCGCTGCATCCCGACGCCCGGGCACGCGGGCGGGCACCTCGCCTTCCTCGTCAACGGCACCGACGTGTTCACCGGCGACGTGCTGTTCCACGGCACCGTCGGCGGCACGCGCGCGCCGGGGCACACCGACCTCGCGGACCTCCGCGCCTCGCTCGACCGCCTGCTCGCCCTGCCCGACTCGACCGTCGTCCATCCGGGCCACACGGTGCCGACGACGATCGCCGCCGAGCGCGCCGACAACGTGTTCCTGCGCTACTTCCGCGGCGAGGAGCCGGCGCTCGGGGAGGCCGTCACCGCGTGGGGCGAGCCGGCCACGCTGCTCGTGTTCGGTCCGGATTACGACGGCGGTCACAAGGCGCTCGTGCGCTGGGCGGACGGATCCGAGGACATCGTCGGCGGCAGTCGCGTCGAGCGCGGGTGACCGCCTGCCGAGGGCTGTTTCCACCATGCGGGACGGGACGCCGCGCCGTGGCGATCCACGGGCTCGGGATTCGGCGAATCCGCTAATGTCGGTGGGTGCGACGCGCGTCGGCGCTCGCTCCACGACGGCTCGGATGTAGAGATTTCGGCGCCGATGAGCGCCGTGACGACAGGAGGACGACACATGGCAAGCGAAGCCACGTGCCCGGTCACGGGCGGCGGACCTTGGCGCCCCCTCGAGGGACGCACCAACCGCGATTGGTGGCCGAACCAGCTGGACCTGAGCCCGCTGCGCCTCAACACGCCGGTCTCCGACCCGATGGGCTCGGACTTCGACTACGCCGAGGCCTTCCAGGAGCTCGACTACGCGGCGGTCAAGGCCGACCTCGAGCAGCTGATGACGGACTCCCAGGAGTGGTGGCCTGCGGACTACGGCCACTACGGCGGCCTGTTCATCCGCATGACGTGGCACGCGGCCGGCACGTACCGCATCTGGGACGGCCGCGGCGGCGCCGGCACGGGCATGCAGCGCTTCGCGCCCCTCAACAGCTGGCCGGACAACGGCAACCTCGACAAGGCGCGCCGCCTGCTCTGGCCGATCAAGCAGAAGTACGGCCGCCGGCTGTCCTGGGCCGACCTGCTCGTCCTCACCGGCAATGTCGCACTCGAGTCGATGGGCTTCAAGACCTTCGGCTTCGGCGGCGGTCGCGCCGACGTGTACGAGCCCGACGAGGTCTACTGGGGCTCCGAGGACCTCTGGCTCGGCGACAAGCGCTACAGCGGCGAGCGGGATCTCGCGAATCCGCTGGCGGCGGTCCAGATGGGCCTCATCTACGTGAACCCGCAGGGCCCGAACGACGAGCCCAACCCGCTGAAGTCCGCGGTCGACATCCGCGAGACCTTCGCGCGCATGGCGATGAACGACGAGGAGACCGTCGCGCTCGTCGCCGGCGGCCACACGTTCGGCAAGATGCACGGCGCCGCGGATCCGGAGCAGTACGTCGGACCCGAGCCGGAGGGTGCGCCGCTCCAGGAGATGGGCCTCGGCTGGATCTCCAGCTTCGGCAGCGGCAAGGGCAACCAGGCCACCACCAGCGGCCTCGAGGGCGCGTGGACGCCGACGCCGATCGAGTGGGACAACAGCTACTTCGACACGCTGTTCGGCTACGAGTGGGAGCTCACGAAGAGCCCGGCCGGCGCCTGGCAGTGGAAGCCGCAGGACGGCGCCGCGGCAGACGCGGTGCCGGACGCCCAGGATCCGGCGATCCGCCACGCGCCGGTCATGTCGACCGCGGACCTCGCCCTGCGCGAGGATCCGATCTACGAGCCGATCTCGCGCCGGTTCCACCAGAACCCGGAGGAGTTCGCCGACGCCTTCGCGCGCGCGTGGTTCAAGCTGACCCACCGCGACATGGGTCCGAAGGCGCGCTACCTCGGTCCCGAGGTGCCCGCGGAGGAGCTGATCTGGCAGGACCCGGTGGCGGCGCCGAGCCACGCGCTCGTCGGCGACGCCGAGATCGCCGCGCTCAAGTCGGTGATCCTCGGCTCGGGCCTCACGATCCAGCAGCTCGTCTCGACGGCGTGGGCGTCCGCGGCGACGTTCCGCGGCAGCGACAAGCGGGGCGGCGCCAACGGCGCGCGCATCCGCCTCGAGCCGCAGCGCAGCTGGGAGGCCAACAACCCGGCGGAGCTCGCGAAGGTCCTGACGACGCTCGAGGGCATCCGCGAGGACTTCAACGCCGCGCAGGCCGACGGCAAGGCCATCTCGATGGCCGACCTCATCGTCCTCGCCGGCTGCGCCGGCGTGGAGGAGGCGGCGCGCCGCGCCGGCCACGAGGTGCGCGTCCCGTTCACGCCGGGTCGCGGCGACGCGACGCAGGAGCAGACGGACGTCGAGTCGTTCGAGGTGCTCGAGCCCCTCGCCGACGGCTTCCGCAACTACCTCTCCCCGCGGAACCCGGACTCCCGCCCGCCGGAGGAGCAGCTCGTCGACCGGGCGAGCCTGCTCCAGCTGTCGCCGCCGGAGATGACGGTGCTGATCGCCGGCCTCCGGGCCGTTCTCGCGACGGACGGCCTCGGCTGCCTGTCGGACCGGCCGGGCGTGCTGTCGAACGACTTCCTGGTCAAGCTCCTCGACATGGGCACCGTCTGGGCGCCGCTGTCGGAGGCGGAGCAGGCGTTCGAGGGCCGGGATCGCGCGACGGGCGAGGTCAGGTACGTCGCCAGCCGCGTCGACCTGCTGTTCGGCTCGAACTCGCAGCTCCGGGCGCTGGCGGAGGTCTATGCCGCCGAGGACGGCGAGGCGCTGATGGTCGAGGAGTTCGCGGCCGCGTGGGACAAGGTCATTAACCTCGACCGCTT
>JAUMCA010000087.1:0-35968 GCA_032119475.1 Thermoleophilia bacterium
TTCGATCCGCACGACGTCGGGGTCGGCCGCGAGGGCGGCGACCTGCGCGGGCGTCAGCGCGGCGGCGTAGCCGTTGATGGCGCGGGTGAAGACGGCGATCGGCGCGGCGGCGGCGTCGAGCGCGGCCGCGGCCGGCGCGACGTCGGGGGCGAGCGTGACGATCCAGCGGCCGGGAACGGGCTGCCCGGGCTTGAGCCCGTCGGGCGCCACGGCGAGATCGTCCTGGCCGAAGATCGAGACCGGCCGGTCCCGCTCCACCAGCGCGACGCGGGGGTCCTGTCGCAGGCGGGCCACGTCGGCGGGCTCGAGCTCGGCGACGAAGCCGTCGAGGGCCGTCTGGAACACACGCTCGACGTCGTTCCCCCGCGCCTCCTCCCCGCGCGCGAAGGCGGGCGCGCTGCGGCCCTCGTCGAGGACGACGATGTAGTCGCGCGCGGTATCGGCGAACGCCGCGGCGGGGACGATGATGAGCGCCGCCAGAGCGGCCAGGAGTGCGGGAAATGTGCGGTGCATCTGCGGGTCTCACTGTAGGCGACGCGCGAGAACCGCGAATCTGACGCGGGGTTTCACCGGTGGGCCTTGCGGTTCTGCCGCGCCCGCGGTGAGCCGCATCACCGGTGCGGATGCACCGCAAGGCCCCCGTACACTCCCCGCGTGGGTTCGGACACCCTGCAGCTGGCGCTCGACAACATCGTCTCGCCGCCCGTGCTGGCCTTCGCGCTGGGCCTGATCGCCGTCGCCATCGGCGGCGATCTGCGCCTGCCCGACGCGGTCTACCAGGGCCTGTCGATGTACCTCCTGCTGGCGATCGGCATCAAGGGCGGCGTGGCGCTCCGCGGCGCCGATCTGGGCGACATCCTGCTCCCCGCCCTGGCGGCGCTGGCGCTCGGCATCGTGATCCCGCTCGTGGCGTTCGCCGTGCTGCGCTGGCTGACCCCGTTCGACGCCGTCGACCGCGGCGCGATCGCGGCGCACTACGGATCGACGTCGCTGGTGACGTTCACCGCCGCGCTGGTGTTCCTGGAGGCGGCGGCCTACGCCGTCGACGGCTACGCCGCCACGCTGCTCGCGCTGATGGAGATCCCCGGCATCATCGTCGGCCTGATGCTCGCCCAGCGCGCCCTGGGCGGCGGCGTCGCGTGGGGCGCGTCGCTGCGCGAGGTGCTGGTCGGCAAGTCCATCCTGCTCCTCGCCGGCGGCCTCGTCCTCGGCGCCCTCACCGGGGTGACCGGGTACGCCCGCATCGAGCCGTTCTTCGGCGGCCTGTTCGTCGGCATCCTCACCCTCTTCCTGCTCGAGCTGGGCGTCCTCACCGGGCGCCGCCTGCCCGACGTGCGTCGCGGCGGCGTCGGCCTGCCGATCTTCGCGCTCGCGTTCCCCGTGCTGACCGGCGCGGCGGGCGTACTGGCCGGTGCCGCCGTGGGGCTCGACGTCGGCACGGCGACGATCCTCGGCGTCCTGTCCGCGAGCGCCTCGTACATCGCCGCCCCGGCCGCGGTGCGCCTGGCCCTGCCGGACGCGAACCCGGGCTACTACCTGACGGCCGCGCTGGGCATCACGTTCCCCTTCAACCTGGTGATCGGCATCCCCCTGTACCTGGCGATCGCGAAGGCGGTGATCGGATGAGCGACGAGGAGTTCCACGCCGGCGAGGTCACCCTGGTGACGATCGTGGCCGAGGCGATCGTGGAGGCGCGCCTCCTGCGCGCGCTGAAGGACGCCGGCGCGCACGGCTGGACCGTGACCGCGGCGCGCGGCGAGGGGCCGCGCAACCGCCGGGTCGGCGATCTCGAGGGCGGCAACGTGCGCATCGAGACCCTGGTCTCGGAGGCCGTCGCGGCGACGATCATGGCGCGGCTGGCCGCCGACTGGTTCCCGCGCTACGCCGTGGTGGCGTGGACGCAGCGCGTGCAGGTCGGCCGCATCGAGCGATACCTGTGACCCGACCTTCACAGGGCCGGGTCCCCGCCCGATCGTCGCAGCGGCAGCCGAACGGCGCGCGGCCGACGGCGGCAGCGCGTAGAGTCGTCTCGCGGTGACCCCGGAAGGAGAGGCGTGCATGTCCATCGACGCTGCCCTCGAGGATCGGATCCTCGACGAGATCGACGCGCTCGCCGACGAGCTCGTCGCCGACCTCCAACGCGCCGTCCGCATCGCCAGCATCGAGCCGAAGTACCCGGGTGAGGCCTACGCCGACCTCGTCGGCCGCGAGGGCGAGGTCGCGCGTCTCGTCTCGGCGATCCACGCATCGGCCGGTGCCGAGACGGAGCTCGTGGCGATCGAGCCGGGGCGGGAGAACGCGTGCGCGGTCATCGCCGGCACCGGCGGCGGGAGATCGCTGGTCCTGAACGGCCACATCGACGTCGTCCCGGTCGGCAACCCGGCCACCTGGAGCCACGACGATCCGTTCTCCGGCGCGCTCGTGGATGGGAGGGTCCTCGGCCGCGGCTCGGGCGACATGAAGGCGGGCGTGCTGGCACAGGCCTACGCCGCGCTCGCCCTGCGGCGCTGCGGGGTCCGGCTGCGGGGCGACCTCAAGCTCGCCGCGGTCGTCGGCGAGGAGGTCGGCGACCACGCCTGCGGGACGACGGCGACGATCGACGCCGGCTACGGCGCGGACCTCGCGCTGATCGCCGAACCCACGGCGCCGCCGCAACCGCTCTGCATCGTCCCCGTGACGCCAGGCCTCCTGTGGTTCTCCGTGACCGTCACGGGCCGGACCGCGCACTCCGGCTTCCGCGGGGAGACCGTGCACCCCACCGTCGACGGCGCGGCGCTCGGCGTGAACGCGATCGACAAGGGGTTCCTCGTCTACCAGGCCCTCCGCGCCCTCGAGGACGAATGGGCCGAGACGAAGCGCCACCCGCTGTTCCCCGCGGGCAAGTTCGGGATCCTGCCCGGCGTGATCGCCGCATCGCCCTTCGGCATCGACGTCCCCTTCTTCCTGTCGGAGACCATGCGGATCGAGTACTGCGTCATGTTCCATCCCGACGACGACTGCGCGACCGCGAAGGCGGAGATCGAGCAGCGGATCCGGATGGCCGCGGAGATGGATCCGTGGCTGCGTGCGCATCCGCCGGTTGTCGAGTGGAAGCTCGAATGGGAGCCGTACGCCCTCGCCGACGATCACCCGTCGTTGGACCTCCTGGAACGGGCGCATGAGCGCGCGGTCGTCGGCACGCGCCTCGAGGGGCCGGCCCGGCGTCACGGCTTCGCCGGCGTGTGCGACGCGACCTGGTACGAGGCGCGCGGCATCCCGAGCGTCGTGTACGGGCCCGGCGATCTCCGACTGGCGCACGCCGCGGACGAGTCCGTGGCCGTCGACGAGACCGTGGCCGCCTGCAAGGCGCTCGCGCTGTTCGCCGCGGCCTGGTGCGGCGTCGCCGCGGACGCCACCGACGCGGGGTAGGATCACCCGCCATGAGCACCGACCGACTGCCAGCCCACGAGCGCCTGCAGCTGCTGCCCGGGGCGCGCGAGCTGCTGGCGGAGCACGCGGCCGAGCTCCCGCAGAAGAACGACCTGTGCGGGGCCTTCTGGGGCTGCCTGGCGCTGCGCGCCGCGGGGTGGAGCACGACGCCCGACGGGGACGTCCTGGATCAGGACGCCGTCGGCGTGCGCGCCGGCAGCAGCCTCCCGGCGCACCCCGAGGAGGAGGAGCTGCCGCCGGGCGAGGAGGGGCGCACCGACTACCGGCTGACCTTCCCCCTGATCGAGGACACCGTGCGGTCGGGGACGTCCATGCACGGCGCCATCCGCGCGGTCGGCGAGATCTCGGGTGACGCGGTCGTCGCCGTTCCCGTGTCCGGGCCCTTCGCGCCCGACGACGTCCGCACGCTGCTCGCGGCCGTGCGGGAGACCGACGCGCCGTGCGCGACCGTGCTGAACGTCGGCACGCGCTACCTGTGGGGGGCGCATCCCGAGCCGTCGGCGGTGATGGCGTACCTCGACGCCGGCGACGACGCCGTCGGTCCACCCCCGGACTGGGACGTCGGGCACTTCGTCTCGGCCGTCGGCACGATCGAGGGCGCCGCGGGAACGCTCGTCCTGATCGCCGATACGTACGGGACGCTCGGCCCGGGTGGACTGCACCTGCAGCCGCTCGAGCGCGTCGCCCACGCCCTGCGGCGTCCCGACATACCCGGCGACGGCGGGGTGATCGTGTACATCCGCGCAGACGCCGCGGACGCGCTCCGGGCGCGGTTCACGGCCGCCGGCCTGCAGATCGGCCTGTGGGACAACGGCAGCCCGGACGACACGCATGCGGCGTGAGCCCCTGGCGCTGATCGCGACGTGCGACCTCGTGGCGACGGTGCGCGGGCGCGCGGTCGCCGCCCGCGCGCTGGAGAAGCACCTCACGGCCGGCGTCGGCTGGGTGCCGGCGGACCTCTCCCTCCACCCGTTCGGCGGCATCGTGGACCCGAACCCCTTCGGCAGCGTCGGCGACCTGCGCCTGATCCCGGACGCCGCGGCGCGCTGCCGCGTCGACCTGGGGGGCGCCACGCCGCTCGACGTCGTGCTGGCGGACCTGCACGAGCCGGACGGCACGCCGTGGTCGGCGTGTCCGCGCCTGCTCCTGCGCCAGACGCTCGCCGACCTCGAGGCGGCGACCGGGCTCCGCCTGCTGGTGGCCTTCGAGCACGAGTTCACCCTGGACACCGGCGCACCGACCGGCCCGCCGTTCTCCCTCGAGGCGCTGCGCGCGATCGAGCCCTTCGGATCGGAGGTCATGGCCGCCCTCGAGGACGCCGGGCTGGCGCCGACGATGGTGGTCCCCGAATACGGCGTCGGCCAGTTCGAGGTCCCGTGCGCACCGGCGATCGGCGTGGCCGCGGCGGATCGCGCGGTGCACCTGCGCGAGGTGATCCGCGAGATGGCCCGGCAGGCGGGTTGGCGGGCGAGCTTCGCGCCCCTCGCCCACCCGGAACGCGTCGGCAACGGCGTCCACGTCCACATCAGCCTCGTCGACGGGGCCGGACGTCCCGCGATGCGCGATGGCGATGCGCTGTCGGCCGCAGCCGGCTCCTTCGCCGCCGGCATCCTGCGCCACGCCCGGGCCCTCGTCGCGATGACGGCGCCGACGCCGGCCAGCATGGTGCGCCTGCAGCCGCACCGCTGGACGGCGGGCTTCGCCGCGCTGGCCGATGCCGACCGGGAGGCGCTGCTGCGGATCCCCACGCCGACGACGATCGGCGGACAGGACGCGGAGGAGCAGCTGCGGTTCGAGTACCGCGCGGCGGACGCGACGGCCTGCCCCCACCTCGTGCTCGCGGCGCTCGCGCTCGCCGGGCTCGCCGGGATCCGGGACGGCCTGCCGGCGCCGGCGATCCTGCGGCCGGATGCCGGCGGCCCCAGCGCCGATCAGCTCGCGGCGGTCGCGCCTGCGCAGCTCCCGTCCACGCTCGCGGAGGCGCTGGACGCGCTCGAGGCGGACGCGGTCGCCGCGACGTGGCTGCCGCCGCTCCTGCGCGAGGCGTATCTCGGCATCAAGCGGTGGGAGGTCGCGCAGGCGGAGGACGAGACGCCAGCTGCCACCTGCGCACGGTACGCCGCGGTCTACTGAGGCGGCTGCGACCTCCGCCGGGCGGAGGCGGAGAGCCGACGCGGGGATTCGAACCCCGGACCCCATCATTACGAGTGATGTGCTCTACCAACTGAGCTACGTCGGCGTGCGCCGCGGAGTCTAGAGGCACTCCGGGCGACGTCGTCGCACGTCAGCGCGCGGCCGGCGTGGGCAGCGCGGACACGACATCGCCGCCGTCGAACTGGCACGTCATGACCAGCTCGACCGATGAGTTCATGGCCAGCCCCTGGCAGCCGATCGCCGCCCGCGCGCACAGGCCGTCCGTGCCGAAGACGTCGACGAGCAGCTCGGTCGCGGCGTTGATCACGCGCGGCTGATCGGCGAACCCCGGGGCCGAGTTCACGTAGCCCGTCAGCGTGACCATGCGCTGGACGCGGTCCAGCGAGCCGAGCGCGAACGCCATCACGCGCAGCGACTCGACGCAGGCGATGCGCGACGCCTCGCGGGCCTCGTCGACCGAGACGTCGCTGCCGACGAGGCCGGGCAGGTGCGGGCCGCCGTCACGGGTCGCGACCGTGCCGGACAGGTGCAGCAGATCGCCGTGCGCGACGTGCGAGACGAACATCGCCCCCGAGGGATCCTCGTGCCCGTACATCGCCGCGAGGTCGACGTCGAGGATGCCGAGCGCCGCCGCTCGCGCGTGCGCGCCCACTACTTGGACGGGCTGGGCACCACCACGACCGGGCACGGGGCGTGCCCGACGACCTGGTGGCTGACGGAGCCGAGCAGGAGACCCTTGAAGCCGCCGTGGCCGCGGGTGCCGACGACGACGAGGTCGCAGCCCTCCGCCGCCTCGAGCAGCGCGGCTGCGGGGCCGCCCTCCACGATGTGGTGCTCGATCTCGACGTCGGCGGGCACGCCGGCCTGCGCGATCACGGACTCCTGCGCCGCCTTCGCGTCCGCGAGCAGCTCGTCGGCCGGGTAGGGGGCCGGGAGGCCACCGGGGCTGAGCGCCGTGACCGGTACGGACCAGGCGGTGACCACGCGCAGCGTGTGCCCGTGCGCGGCGGCCTCCTGCCCCGCCCAGCGGAGCGCGGGAATCGACTTGTCCGAACCATCGATGCCGACGGCGATGACGCCCATTGGATCCTCCTCACGGGGTTGCCGTCACACACTAGGCGAATGCGACGCGACCGTCACGGGTCGGTCGCTCAGCGCGCGACGACGCGCACGTCGTCCAGCGGCACCGGCACCTCGCGGTCGTCCGCGAGGCGCACGACGACCGCGTCCTCCGGCACCCGCACGCCGCGCACGACCCCGCGCCCCTCGGGCGTATCCACGGTCTGGCCGACCGCCGGCGCCCGCTCGCGGAACGACCGGTAGAGCGGGTGCTCGAAGGCGAGGCAGCAGCGCAGGCGCCCGCAGAGGCCGGTCACGCGGCCGGGGTTGACCGGCAGGTCCTGGTCCTTCGCCATCCGCAGGGTGATCCGCTTCTCGTGGGCGGGGAAGCGCGTGCAGCAGAGGACGTCGCCGCACAGGCCGTAGCCGCCCGTGATCCGCGCACCGTCGCGCGGCCCCATCTGGCGGACGTCGACGCGCACGTCCATGCGCCGACCGACCTCCTGCGCGATCCCGCGCAGGTCCACGCGCTGCTCGCTGCTCACGCCGATCAGGACCCGGCGCGCGTCGAAGGACATCTCGGCGCCGTGCACCTTCACGCCGCCGTGCGCGGCGGCGACGTGGCGGCGGAACTCCCGCCGCACCTCGGCCGCGCGCTCGCGCTGGTCGCGCCGCGTCGCCTCATCCTCCGCCGTGGCGGCTCGCAGGACGCGGTGCAGTCGTCCCGGCGGCTCGCCCTCGTGCTCGTGGGGCGCCTGCACGACGCGTCCGTAGGCCTCGCCACGGTCGGTCTGGCAGATCACGCGCTGGTTCCAGTGCAGGTCGAGCGCGCCCGGGTCGAGCAGCTCGACGCTGCCACCGGACTGGAAGACCACGCCGCAGACGATCACACCGGCACCGCCTCACGGGCGCCGCGCAGCCGGGCGAACACGGCCGCCAGGGCGAGCGACACGGCGATCGGCTGACCGAGCGCCACCCGCACCTCGTCGATGGACGCGATCGCCCGCTCGAGCCGCGCTCGCGGCACCGCCTCCGCGACGACGGCCAGGAGCTGCGGATCGGCACCGGAGGCGACGCGGTCCGGCGCGCCGGCCTGGACGCAGAGGGCGTCGCGCAGCACGAGCTGCGCGGTGGCGATGACCGCGCGCAGCATGTCGGCCTCCGCGCGCCGCCGGCGACGGGCCGCCGTCGTCTTGCCCGCGGTCTCGATGCGCTTGCGCTCCCGGTCGATCTCCCGCGACGAGGGGAGACGCTCCAGCCGCTCGAGCAGTCCGGCGGTCTCCGCCACGGCCTCCGCCTCCGCGGCGCTGCCCGCGGCCTGCACACCGGTCAGCGCGGCGCGCACGGCCGCGTCCTCCCCGTCGAGCGTCCCGGCGAGGGCGGCCGCCGCCGCCTGCTCCACGCCCGCGAGCCACGCGCGGGCCTCGGGGTCCGCGGCCAGCCGGCGGGCGAAGCCGAGATCGCCGCGCGCCCGCGCGCCGACGGCGCGCGCGACCTCGTCCGCCGCCCCGTCGGCCGCCAGTCGGGCCGCGATCGCAGCCGCCGGCAGCGGCGCGAAGGCGATCGGCTGGCAGCGGGAGCGCACCGTCGGGAGCACGCGCGCCACGTCGTCGGCGAGCAGGAGCAGCACGACCTCGCCGGGCGGCTCCTCGAGCGTCTTGAGGAAGGCGTTGGCGGCGTCGCGGTTGAGGCGGTCCGCCTCGTGGACGATGCCGACGCGGCGCGGCGCCTCCTGCGGGCGGTAGCGCAGCGCACCGGCCAGCTCGTGGACCTGATCGACGAGCAGCGCCTCGCCCTCCGGCTCGATGATCGCCAGGTCGGGGTGGCTGCCCGGGACGACGCGCCGCACGTCGCATCCGAGCAGCGCCGCCGCGAACGCGCGGGCGGCGTCGCGCTTGCCGGTGCCGGGCGGGCCGTGCAGCAGGTAGGCGTGCGCCGGGGTGAGGAGCGCCGCGCGCAGGAGCGCCTCGGCCCGCGGTTGTCCCGGGAGCGAGAGCGTCACGCGCCGAGGTCCTCCAGCGCAGCCCAGATCCGCGCGGCGACGTCGTCGCGCTCGCCGACGGCGTCCACCAGCCGCACCCGCGCCGGATAGCGCGCGGCGAGCTCGAGGAAGCCATCGGCGACGCGCGCGTGGAAGTCCGCGCCGGCCGCCTCGATGCGATCCGGCTCCGCGTCGCGGCGGTCCACTCCGTGCAGGACGACGGTGCGGGCGGGCAGGAGCTCCGCCGTCGCGAACAGCGACGCGGCGAGGATCGGCTCGACCCCGAGACCGCGCGCCATGCCCTGGTAGACGATCGAGCTGTCGATGAAGCGGTCGCAGACGACCCAGGCGCCGCGCTCGAGCGCGGGCCGGATCACCTCCTCGACGATCTGCGCGCGTGCGGCGGCGAACAGGAGCGCCTCCGCCCGGTCGCCGAGCGCCACGTCCCCGTCGAGCAGCAGCGATCGCACTCGCTCGCCGAGCTCCGTGCCACCGGGCTCGCGGCACTGGACGACCTCGTGCCCTGCACCCCGCAGGCGCTCCGCGAGGAGCGCCGCCTGGGTGGTCTTGCCCACGCCATCGGGGCCCTCGAGGCTGACGAACATAGGGGCAAGACTACCGCCGCCGCTGCGGCGGGGAGGAACGCCGGCTGCGGCGTGGAACGTGGTGCCGTGGCCACCGCCGAGCACTCCTTCGCGTTCGATACGCAGGCCTGGACCGCCGCCCGCCGGCGGCGCCTCGTCGAGCGCGTCGCGCCGTGGGGCATCCTCGTCGGGATCGTCCTCGGCCTGCTGCTGGTCCTGGCCGGCGGCAGCGCCGCGGTCGACGCGCTCCGCAACCGGGCGCCCGCGGTCGAGCCGAAGGCCCAGGTGCCGCCGCCGCCGCGCGCGGAGACGCCGATCGCCGTCTGGAACGGCCTCGGCGCCGACGGCGTGGCCGCCGAGGCAGCCCGCCAGCTGATGCTCGACCAGTACCCGATCACCGCGGTCGGGGACGCGCCGGATCACTCCTACGAGCGCACGTACGTGATGTACCAGGTCGACGATCCCGCCGGGCGCCCCGCGGCACGCGAGCTGATTCGCCGCCTCCAGCTCAAGGACGCCGTGCCGACGCCGCTCGAGGGGGTTGGCGCCGACCGTCTGGGCGGAGCGCGCCTCCTGCTGATCGTCGCCGACCCGCTACCGCACTGAGCCAGGGGACCGCCGCCCGCCCAAGGGCGTCTAGCATCGGCGGCGTGCGTCCGCTGCCCCGCCTCAGCCCGAGCACTGCGCTGCTCCTCGCCGTGCCCGGCGTCGTCATGGCCGCCTGGGGGATCCTATTCGGCGCCGGCGGGCTCGCACCGGGTGCCGCCAATCTGATCGCGCTCGGCACGACGCTACCCGCGGCGATCGTGATCGGCTTGGTCGCACTCGACCGCTGGCCGTTCGCGATGCCCAGCCGGACCACGCTGGTCGCCGGCGCGGGATTGCTCGCGTTCGGCGTCGTCGCCGCGCTGTCGGCGACGTGGTCGCTCTCGCCGCAGCGCTCCGTCGACCAGGCGATCCTCGCCGCGGCCTACCTCGGCGCGCTCGCGCTCGGCGTGCTCGTCGGCCCCGCGCTGCCGCGGCCCGGCACGGCGTTCGCCGTCGGCACGACCGCGCTCGCGACGGCCTGCAGCGGCTGGGCGCTGCTCGCGCGCTCGTTCACCATCACCACCGGTGTCTCGCTCAGCCCCCGCCTGTCCGGCACGCTGACCCTGCCGAACGCACTGGCGGTGCTGGCGCTCGTCGGGCTGTTCGGCGGACTCGCGCTGTGCGCCCATCGCGAGCGGCGGCTGCGCGCGGCCGGCGGCGCCGTGGCCGCGATCAACGCGCTGGCGCTGGTCCTGACCTCCTCGCGCTCCGGTCTCGGCCTCGCCCTGCTGGGGACGATCGCGCTGCTGCTCGTGCTGTCGAGCGCGCCGCGCATGCGCCTCGTGGGGCTGATCGCGATCGTGCCGGCGATCGTCGCGGGCCTCCGGATCGCTACGTGGGATGCCTTCACTGCCTTTGAGCGCAGTCTGACTCCCGGAGGTTGGAGACTGCTCGCAGCGGCGATCGGGGTGTCGATCGCCGGGGCTGCCATCGCGGCGCTCGTGCCGCGCGTGCTGCCCGGCTGCGACCCGGCCGGGCCCACCGGCCGCGCCTCGCGCCGGACGCTGGCGATCGCCGGCGGCGGCGTGGTCCTCCTCCTGCTCGGCCTCGTCGTCGCGGCCGGCGGTCCCAGCGGCACGATCCAGGCCATCCGCGAGGGCTTCAGCGGCCCCGTCGGCCAGTCGGGCGTGCGCGTCGGCATCGGCTCGAACCTGCGCGACCACTGGTGGGCCACGGCCCTCGACGGGTTCCGCGAGCGGCCGCTCGAGGGCTGGGGCGCCGGCACCTTCCGGATCCTCGAGCAGATCAGCGCCGTGCCGGTCTACGTGACCGACTCGGCGCACAACACGATCCTCGAGGCGCTGTCCGGCACCGGTCTGATCGGCGGGCTCCCCTTCATCGTCGGCGGCGTCGCGCTCGTGCTGATGGCGATCGACGGCATCCGCCGCCCGCGCCCGGGCGATGCGGTGGGCGCCGCCGTGACCGGCATCGCCGCGCTGGCCTTCGTGCTGCAGGGCCTCGTCGACGTCGACTGGACGCTCGCCGCCCAGGGCGTGGTCGTCTACGCCGCGATCGGGGCCATCGCACGCCAGCCCGCGCCGACACCGACGCCGGCCCGCCTTTCGGGATCGACGAGGACGGTGGCCGGAACGCTCTCCATCGTGCTCGTCGTAGCCGGCCTGTTCGCGCTGCCGTTCTGGCTGAGCGCGCGGGACACCATGCGCAGCAACGCCCAGATCGCCGACGACCCGGCCGCTGCCCTCGACGGGGCGGCACGGGCCCGCGCCCTGAACCCGCTCGCGATCGACCCGCTGCTCGCCGAGGCCGAGGCCCGCGAGCTCCTCGGCGACGAAGCCGGCGCGACCGCGGCGCTCCGACGGGCGATCGAGCTCGAACCGGAAAACTTCGAGCCGTGGCTGTACTACGGAACGTTCCTCGCCTTCTCCTGGGGCCGTGTCGAAGAAGGCCGTGCTGCGCTGGAGAGAGCTCTCGAACTCAACGGCGACGACTGGTCGGTACGGACGGTCTACGAGTCATTACCGCCACCGAACACGGGGTAGCATTCGGAGCGATGCTCGCCGCCAGCCGCATTGCCCTGCTCGCGTTGCTCGCGTGTGCGTGCTTCGTGACTGCGCCAGGGCTCGGTGCCGCGCCCGCGGAGGCCGCCGCGAAAAAGAACTGCGGTAAGCAGATCATCGACGAGTACTTCATGTCCTGGCGGATCAAGTACCACCCGCAGGAGTGCTACGCGTCCGCGCTGAAGCAGATCGATCCCGACGCCCGCATGTACTCCGGCATCATGGGCGCGATCCGCGCCGCCCGCGCGCGCGACCGCGCCAAGGACAACCGGGCCGCGAGCGGCGGGGACGACGCCGCGACCGGGGGATCCGTCGCGCCCTACGACGGCGGCGACGGCGGTGGGACGCCGGACGGCGCGGCGGACTCCGCCGCCCCCGTCGAGCCGATCGAGCCGCTGCCGGTCGAGGAGTTCCCGGTGGAGGTGCCGGACGCGGTCGACGTGCCGTCCGACGAGGCGAGCGCGCTCTCCGCGACGGCCGGTGAGGCGGCCTCGCCGGTGCCCACGGTCGACGGCGTGGTGCCGCTGCCCGTGGCGATCCTGATGGGCCTCGCCGGTCTCGTCACGCTGGTCGGCGTCGGCGGCCTGACGGTCCGCTGGCTCGACGGCCCGCGCTAGGACGCGGCGCGCCGGAACACGAGCGCGGCATCGTGGCCGCCGAAGCCGAACCCCGTCGAGACGACGACATCCGGCCGCGCCGGCGTCGCCGTGCGGACGAGCGCGAGATCGACATCCGGGTGATCGAGGTTGCCCGTCGGCGGCAGCTGATCCCGCACCAGCGCGACCAGGGTCACGAGCGCCTCGATGGCGCCGGCCGCGGCGAGCGTGTGGCCGTGCTGGCCCTTCGTCGAGGAGACGGGCGTCTCCCCCAGCCCCGCGAGCCGCAACGCGAGCGCCTCGGCCGCGTCGCCCACCGGCGTCGAGGTGCCGTGCGCGTTCACGTAGCCGACCTCCGCGGCGGCGACGCCCGCGTCATCGAGCGCGGCGCGGATCGCGCGAGCCGGTCCCTCGCCCGTCTCGTCCGGGCTCGTCAGGTGCCCGGCGTCGCAGGCCTGGCCGTAGCCGATGACCTCCGCGTAGACGCGTGCGCCGCGGGCGAGCGCGTGCTCGCGCTCCTCGAGCACGAGCACCGCCGACCCCTCCGCCATCACGAAGCCGTCGCGCGCGGCGTCGAACGGCCGCGAGGCCGCGGCGGCCCCGCGCGCCAGCGAGGCGACGGCGCCCAGGCGCAGGTAGCCGGCCACGATCGGCGCGACGATCGGCGCCTCCGCGCCGCCGGCCAGCATCGCCTCGGCGCGCCCGTCGCGAACCCGCTCGTATGCCCAGCCGATGGCATCCGACCCCGCTGCGCATGCGGTGGCGGGCGCAGCGGTCGGCCCGCGCACGCCGTGCAGGCGGGCGACGCCGGCCACGGGGGCGTTCGTCAGCGCGAGGGGGATCATGAACGGGCTGACGCGGTCGATCCCGCGCTCCAGCAGGGCCCGCTGGCCCTCGAGCAGCGTCGCGGCACCACCGTGGGCGCTGGCGATCGCCGCGCCGATCCGGGTGCCGTCGAGGCCGAGCTCGCCGGCGTCGGCGAGCGCGCGCGTCGCGGCGACCGCGGCGAGGACGCCGGCCCGGTCCATGCGCCGCACCTCCCGTCGGCCGATCTCCGCCTCCGCGTCGAGATCCGGGACACGGCACACCGGCACCGGCGGCAGCCCCTCCAACGCGGTCTCGGTCGCGCCGGACGTGCCGGCGAGCACGGCATCCCAGACGGCCTCCGGATCGTGGCCGAGCGTCGATGCGATCCCGAGGCCCGTGATGACGACGCGATGGGCCATACGGGGAGTGTGCCGAAGCACGCCGACGCGTGCCGCGCGCCTGCCCGAGACGGTGCGCACGCGGCCCGGCTGCGTCGCCGGCAGCGGCCTACCGTCCGGACATCGCCACACGCGGCGGCTCGGTGGCCACCGGGGAGGCGCCGACCGGTGGCGGCCGTGTCACCATCACCCTGCCGACTTGGAACCGGGTATTTGCAGTCCTCATACGACTGATAGGATTTACTCATGGATTTCGCCAACTTCCTCGACCTGCCCGCGCGCGTGCAGAAGCCGCGCGAGATCGGGATGACGCACGTCATGGACAAGGGCCTCGGCCTCGCCGAGATCCAGACGATGGTCGATATGAGCGGCGACTTCATCGACATCGTGAAGCTCGGCTGGGGCACGTCGTACGTGACCGCCAACCTGCGCGAGAAGCTGGACCTCTACCGCTCGCTCGACATCCCCGTGGTCTGCGGCGGGACGCTGCTCGAGGTGGCGGAGTCGCGCGGCAAGGTCGACGGCTACCGCACCTGGCTGTCCGAGCAGGGCTTCGCCTGCGTCGAGGTCTCCGACGGCACGCTCGACATGCCGCGCGAGCGGAAGCTCGAGCTGATCGCGCTGTTCGCCGAGGACTTCAAGGTGCTCAGCGAGGTCGGCTCCAAGGACGCCGAGGAGATCTACGCCCCGTACCAGTGGGTCGAGTGGATCAAGGAGGAGCAGGCGGCCGGCGCCTGGAAGGTGATCACGGAGGCCCGTGAGTCGGGCACCGCCGGCATCTTCCGCACGTCCGGGGAGGTGCGCAGCGGCCTGATCGACGAGATCGCGCACGAGATCGACATCTCGACGCTCCTCTTCGAGGCACCGCAGAAGGCCCAGCAGGCGTGGTTCATCAAGCACTTCGGCCCCGACGTCAACCTCGGGAACATCCCCCCGGACGAGGTGATCCCGCTCGAGACCCTGCGTCGGGGGCTACGCTCCGACACGATGCTGGACATCCTCGAACTCGAGCGCTGACGTGCCCGACGTGCTGGTGATCGGCTCCGGCGGCGCCGGGCTGGCCGCCGCCGTCGCCGCCGCCGACGCCGGCGCCTCGGTCCTGCTGGCCACGAAGCTCGGTGTCGCGTCCAGCAACACCGCCAAGGCGCAGGGCGGCATCCAGGCCGCCCTGGGGCCCGACGACGATCCGGCCACCCACTGCGCGGACATCATCCGGTCCTCGCACGACACCGCCGATCCGACCCTCGCCCGCCGGCTCGCGGAGGAGGGGCCCGCGACGATCGCCTGGCTCGAGTCGCTGGGCGTCGCGTTCACGCGCGACGCGGGCGGCGGCCCGCGCCGCGCGCGCTGCGGCGGCGCGACGCGCGAGCGCCTGCTGCAGGTCGGCGACCGCACGGGCCACGCCATCGCCAGCGCGCTGCGGAGCGCCGTCGGCGCCCGGCCGATCGAGGTGCGCGACCACGCGACCCTCGTCGAGGTCGGCGTGGGCCACGCGGTCCTCGACCAGGGGGGCGAGCGCACCCGGCTGGCGCCCGGCGCGATCGTGCTCGCCGCAGGCGGCCGCTGCCGGCGGGTGGCGGAAGAGGAGGGCGAGCTGTCGACGAACGGCGACGGCGCCACGGGCGAGGTCGAGGTGCTCGCGGTCGCGGCCGGCTGCACGCAGCGCGACGCCGACTCGCTGCAGCGGCACCCCACCGGTGCCGCCTGGCCGCCCGCCATGGCCGGCTACGCCGTGCCCGAGACGACGCGGGCCTACGGGGCCCTGCTCCGCGACGGCACGGTAGAGCTCTTCGTCGACGAGCTCGCTCCCCGCGACGAGGTGGCCGCCGCGATCATCCGGGCCTGCGCCGAGGGGCGCGGCGTCACGACCGCGGACGGCCGCCCCGCCGTCCACCTCGATTGCCGCCCGGTGGACCCGGCGGACGCCGAGATCTCGTTCCCGTACATGCTCCGCCGGTACCGCAAGGCCGGCATCGACCCCCTCGCCGAGTCGATCCCGGTCTACCCCGTGCTCCACTACCAGAACGGCGGGCTCGTGATCGACGAGGACGGCGCCACGACCGTGCCCGGCCTGTGGGCGGCCGGCGAGATCACCGGCGGCGTCCACGGGCGCAACCGGATGATGGGCAACTCGCTCCTCGACGTCTGCGTGTTCGGCCGGCGCGCGGGCGCGGCCGCCGCGGCCGCCGTCCGCTGACCATGGCCGACGTCCTCATCGTCGGCGCCTCCTTCGCCGGGCTCGCCGCCGCGCGCGAGCTCCGCGGGCACGACGTCGAGATCGTCGACCGCTCCCCGATCGGGGCGCACCAGACGTCGGCCTGCGCGCTGCCCGTGCGGCTGGTCGAGTGGCTGGGCGCCGGTGACGCGATCCTGCACGCGGACCGTCGCATGCGGCTGCGCGTGGCCGGGGAGACGTGGCGGGTCGACCTGCCCGAGCCGTTCTGCACCATCGACTACGCCCGCTGCTGCGCGCTCATCGCGGCCCAGGCCGATGCGCGCTTCTCGCGGGCGCGCGCGACCGGCCGGGACGGGCACGAGGTCCTGCTCGCCGACGGCGGTCGTCGGTCGGCCGCGCACCTCGTCGACGCCTCCGGCTACCGGCGCGTGCTCGACGCCGCCGGCCCCACGCCGGGTCGTGCGCCCGTGCTCGTCACGGGGACCGAGGACCACGTGCCGACGACGGACGTGCCGACGACGCCCGGCTTCGACTTCATCTTCGACCGTCGCATCGTGCGGGCCGGCTACGCGTGGTCCTTCCCGTCCGGCGATCACGCACGCGTGGGGGTGGGCTCCTTCACCCGGGAGCCGCTGCCCCCGGCGATGACCGCACTGCGGGCGCTGGAGCCGATCGGCCCGGGCACGGAGCACCACGGCGGCGCGATCAGCTGCGTGCCCCGCCCGCCGGTGCAGGGCGGCGTGCTGTTCGCGGGCGACGCCGCCGGCCACGCGCTGCCCCTGACCCTCGAGGGCATCCGCCCGGCGGTCTACTTCGGCGCGGCGGCCGGGCGCCTGCTGGCGGCCGTGCTGGACGGGCGCATCGACGTCGCGGAGGCGCACGCGCGCTACCGCGCGCTGCACGAGGGGCATCTCCGCGGCTATCGCGTCCTCCTGCGCGCCCAGCGCTGGACCCGCTGGACACCCGACGCCCTCAAGCGCCGCGTCATACGCCGCTGGCTCGGCCCCGGCGCGCGCCACGGCGATCCGCCGGTGCTCGACTTCCGCGTCGGCCGCTACCTCGAGGTGCTGCGCGCCGAGGACCTCCCGCCCCTGCCCTGACGCTACGCTCCGCGGGCCGTGCCCGCGGACTCGCCGATCCTCATCCAGGCGCTCGCCGCGCTCGACCCCATGCTGATCGACCACGAGTTCAGCCTGCTCGGCTACGGCCGCGGCTCCGCGCCGCCGTCGCCGGAGGACCTGCTCGCCGAGGGCTTCGGCGCGCGGATCGACGATCCGCTCGAGACGACGTTCATCCTCCGCACCGCCATCGCGGAGCGCCTGCCGCCGGCGGATCGCCGCCAGGACGGGCTGCGGGTCATCCTCCTCGTCGGCGAGCTGCCACCTGACCTGATCGGGTTCGCCTCGACCATCGCCGGGGCGCTCGCCGACCGCGGCGTGCCGCTCGTGCCGATCGGCACGGCCTCCCGCGACCACCTCCTGGTCCCGGATGCCGCCTGGCCGGAGACGCTCGCCGTCCTGCGGGGGCTGCGGGACGCCGCCCGGCAGATCCTCGCCGACGCCGGGGAGTCGGCGGACGCCGACCCCCTCTAGCATTCCGGCGTGGAGCGACTCGTGCGGATCCTCGCGGCCGTGCTCGCGGCACTGCTCGTCGCCGGGGCGGCCGCCATGTTCGTGCGGGCCCAAGTCGTCAAGAACGCCCCGTCGCCGATCATCGCTCCGACGATCGGCAACCGCGTGTTCTCGCCCGACGCCTTCAAGCCCCGCCGACGCGAGGCGACGCTGACGGTAGGCCTGCGGCAGCGCACCCCGGCGCAGGTCGTCGTGCTGGACCAGGACGACGCGCAGGTCGCGGTCGCCGAGGCGGAGCAGCGGGGGCGCCGGATCCGAGCCAGCTGGAACGGCCGCCGCGCGGACGGGCGGCTCGCGCCCGACGGGGCCTATCGCTTCGCGATCCGCCTGCCGGCGAAGGACCGCACGATCCGCATCCCCGATCCGATCCGCCTCGACGCGACGCCGCCGGTCGTCGAATCCGATGCGCGCCCCGGGCGCTACATCTCCCCCGGCCTCGAGGGCGAGGCCGGCGCCTACCGGTTCGCGCTGCGCGCCTCCGAGCCCGTCCGCTTCCGCCTCGACGTGCGGCAGATCCAGCCGTCCGGCGCTGCGCGCCTGATCCGGCGCGAGGCACGGCCGCGCTGGACGCGCGCGAAGGAGATGCGCTGGGCCGCGGACGCCGGCAACCTCCCGCTCGACGCGATCGGCGAGTTCGTCGGCCCCGGCTCGTACATCGTGGGCTGGAAGGCCGAGGACCGGGCCGGGAACATCGTCATGTCGCCGGCCCGCGTGGAGCCCGGACAGCTGGCCCCGGCGCGGGTCGTCGGCGTGCGCACGGTCCAGCTGACCCCGCGACTCGAGCCGCTGACCCTGCTCGCCGACGTCGAACTCATCCGCCATCGGCCCGACGCGGCGTTCCCCGGCTCGACCGTCGCGCGCGCGAAGGGCGCGCCCGGTGCCGTCCGCCTGCCGCGCGCCCGGGCCGGCTTCTACGCCGTCGAGATCACCGGGAACGGCTGGCAGGGCTGGGCGCCGGAGGCCGTCCGCGGACGGGCCGCCGTCGCCGTGCTCGTCCCGCTGTACACGTGGCAGGCTGCCAATCCGGCCGACGCGGACCTCTCCGGCTTCCCGGACGTCCCGCCCGGGCCGCTCGACCTCGACCGCCCGCTGCCTCCCGAGGCCACGCAGGCGATGGCGTCCCTGGGCCGCACCGCCACCGGCCTCCGACGCGGCCTCGCGACGGGCGTCGGGGCGGTCACGGACGCCGCCGTCGAGGACCGCGGGGTGCCCCGCGGCGTGCGGGTGCTCGCGGTCGCCGGCGCGTCGGTGTGGACCGACGGGCTGCTCGCCCGCCTCGCGGCGTTCCAGCGTCGCGGGGGGACGCTGCTGGTGCTCGGCGACGACGCGTTCACGCGCGCTGCGACGCGCAGCGGCAACGGCATCACGATCGTGCGCCGCACCACCCCGGCGCTCGACGCCCTCGCTCCCGCCCGCACGATCGACGAGGCCCGCGCCGCACTGGCACCCTGAGCGGGCACGACCCCGCTCCCCGTACCATGTCGCCATGCGCGTCCTGGTCACCGGCGGGGCCGGCTTCATCGGGTCCCACCTCGCGGACCGCCTGCTCGCGGCGGGACACGCGGTGCGCGCGTACGACTCCCTCGACCCGCAGGTCCACCCCGACGGCCCGCCGGCGTACCTCGACCCGGCGGTCGAGCTCGTCGTCGGCGACATCCGCGATGCCGAGGCGGTCGGCCGGGCCATGGACGACGTCGACGCGGTGGTCCACCTGGCGGCGGTGGTCGGCGTCGGCCAGTCGATGTACGAGATGCGCCGGTACATGGACGTCAACGCGGTCGGCTGCGCGGTGCTGCTGGAGCAGCTGGTCGAGCGGCGCGACCGCATCCGCCGCCTCGTGGTCGCCTCCTCGATGTCGATCTACGGCGAGGGGCAGTACCGCGATCCGGCCACCGGCGCCGGCGGCCTCGCGCCGGCCCTGCGGCCGGAGGACCAGCTCGCGGCGCACCGCTGGGAGCTCGAGGGGCCGAACGGGCCGCTCGAGCCGGAGCCGACGCGCGAGGACAAGCCGCTCCTGCCCACCAGCGTCTACGCGATCTCCAAGCGCGACCACGAGGAGCTCTGCCTCGCGGTTGGCGCGGCCTACGGCGTCCCCGCCCTGGCCCTGCGCCTGTTCAACGTCTACGGGCCGCGCCAGGCGCTCGGCAACCCGTACACCGGCGTCGCCGCGATCTTCGGCAGCCGGCTCCTCAACGGCAACGCGCCGCTCGCCTTCGAGGACGGCCGCCAGACCCGCGACTTCGTCCACGTGACGGACGTCGCGCGCGCGTTCCACCTCGCCACGGAGTCGGACGCCAGCGGCGCCGCGCTCAACGTCTGCACCGGCGTCGCCTCGAGCGTGGTCGCCATCGCCGAGGGACTCGCCCGCGGGCTGGGCGTCGCGATCGCACCCGAGGTCGTCGGCCGCTACCGCGCCGGCGACATCCGGCACTGCATCGGCGACCCCGCGCGCGCGGCCGCGCTGCTCGGGTTCCGGGCCGAGGTCGGCATCGCCGACGGCCTCGCCGAGCTCGCCGGCTGGCTGGCCGAGCAGGAGGCCGAGGATCGCGTCGATGCCGCGATGGACGAGCTGCGCCGTCGGGGGCTCGAGCGGTGAGCCGCGTCGCGGTCGCCATCGTCGCCCACGGAAACCGCCCTCTCCTGCTCGAGGCGCTCGCGGCGCTGCGCGGGCCCGACCGCCCGCAGACGCCGCACGACATCCACGTGCTCGACAACGCGTCCGAGGACGGCACCGTCGAGGCCGTGCGGGCCGCCGACCCGCAGGTCGACGTCGTCGCCCAGCCGTTCCGCGACGGCTTCGGCGCGAACCACAACCGGCTGCTCGCGCGGTCCGAGGCGCCGTACCACCTGATCCTCAACGACGACGCCACCGTCGAGCCCGGAGCCGTCGACGCGCTCGTGGCGCATCTCGACGCCCACCCGCACGTCGCCGTCGCCGCGCCGACCGTCGCGTATCCCGACGGCCGCCACCAGCCGTCCGCGTTCCGCTTCCCCGACCCCGCGACCTGCGCCCGCAGCCTGCTCACCCTCGGGCAGCTCGGGATCGAGCAGCGCGCGACCGGCGCCGCGACGGCCGTGGACTGGGCATCCGGGTGCGCGCTCCTCCTACGGCGCAGCGCGATCGAGGAGACCGGTCCCTTCGACGAGGGCTTCTACATGTACTCCGAGGAGACCGACCTCCAGCGCCGGCTGGCCGGGCGAGGCTGGGCGACGCACGTGGTGCCGCCGGCGCGCGTCCGCCACCACGTGAAGGCGTCCTCGGCCGGCGACCCGGCGCCGCGCATCGTCGAGTTCTGGCGCAGCCGGCGCCGCTACTGGGCCAAGCACCATCCCGGCCTCGGCGGCGACGCCGCGCGCCTCGCGCTGGCCGGTCAGTACGCCGCGCTGACGGGTCTGGCGCACGCCCGGCGGCTGCCCGGGCCACTGCGCCGCCTGGCACCCGGATTGCCGGCGGTGGAGCTCCGGCTGCACCTCGAGAACGCGCTCCACGGTCCGACCGGACCGGGCCTGCGCGAGCGAACGGACGCCTGGAACGCCGACCACGGGGTGCGCCGCTGATGGAGGCGGTGCAGCTCGCGATCGACGCGCCGGCCCCCGTCGGCGCGCGGGCCGCGGCGACCATCGGCGACCTCCTGCGCTCCTCCGGCATCGCCGTCGGCCGCACCGGGAGCGTCGTGCTGACCTGGCCGTGCCCGGCGCTGCCGCTCGATCCGGCCGCGTGGACATCGGCTCTGCCGCTCGACGCGGATCCGATCGCCTTCGCGCACCGTCACCGCACCAGCCGCGGCGGGGGCGGCGGCTGGGAGCGCCCCGTCGACGAGGTGCGGCTCCGCGTCCGCGCGTGGGCACAGGCGGAGAGCCTCATGGTCGGCAGCCCCTGGCCGGGCCGCTGCGCGTTCGCCGTCGCGCTCGTCCACGACGCCCGCCCGCTGCCCGAACCGGACCGCGGCCTCCGCGCGCGCCTGCGCCGCTCCCCCGGCGACCCGCTCGCCGCCTACCGTGCGGTGGCCGACGTCGAACGGGCCGCCGGTGCGCAGTCGGCGCTGCGCTCCATCGACCTGCTCGACCCCGCTGCGCAGGCCCGGGTCCACGCGCTCGGCTTCACGCTCGACGACGTCGCGGGCATCCGCATCGGCACGCGGACGGGCTTCCGCCGCGGAACGGCGTTCCCCACCCGCGGCTACGACGACGCCGGGGAGCGCCCGGCCGACTGGATCGAGATCCCGCTGCTCGACGAGGCCGCCGAGCTCGGGCTGCCCTCGTTGCTCGACGCCGGGGGCGCCGGCGCCCTCAGCCTGCCGATCGAGCGGTTCGCCGGCGACCCCACCGCCCTCACCGAGTACGCGGCGCTCCTCGAGCGCCTCCGCGCCCTCGGCGGCTGGCTGGCCACGCCGGGGGCGGTGGCGGGGGCGCTGTACGGGTAGGGGTGAATGAAAGGGGTCTGGCCCCTTTCATTCACGCTGCGGATGAACGCGCCGTGACGGTGGTGACGTGAATGAAAGGGGCCAGACCCCTTTCATTCACCCCTACCCCTGCTCCAACGGCGCCATCGTCAGCCCCCGCTCGGTCAGCTGCTCGTGGTACAGCTCGGCGAGCTCGCGGTGGCCCGTCCAGACGATCGCCCGTCCGGCGCTGTGGATGCGGTTGGCGAGGGCCATGCCGCGCGCGTAGTCGACGCCGGGGATGACGGCCGCGAGCGAGCGGGCGACGCCCTCGAAGGTGTTGTGGTCGTCGTTCAGCACGATCACCCGCCACGGCGGCCCGAGGTCGGTGCCGCGCCCGAGGCGGCGGCGCTCGACGACGTCCGGGGCGGTGCTCACGCGTCCGCTGCCGGCGCGTCGAAGGTCGCGATCAGCGCCTCGGCGACCACGCGCATCGTGCGTCCGGTCGACTGGCTCGCGGCGCGGATGCGGCGGAAGGCCTCGGCCTCGTCGATGCCCTCGCGCTGCATCAGGATGCCCTTCGCGCGCTCGACCGCCTTGCGGGAGGCGAGCGCCTCCTGCAGCGACGCGGCCTCCTCGCGCAGGGCGGCCAGCTCGTCGAAGCGGGCGCGCGCCGTGTCGATGGCGGGCAGCAGGTCGACCTCGCGGAACGGCTTCACGAGGTAGCCGAAGGCGCCGGCGTCGGAGGCGCGCGCGACGAGGTCCCCCTCCGCGTACGCGGTCAGCATCACGATCGGCACCGGCCGCGCGGCCGTGATGGCGCGCGCCGCGTCGATGCCGTCCATGTGCGGCATGCGCACGTCCATGACGATCAGGTCCGGCGCGTGCGCGGCGGCGAGCTCGACGGCCTCGAGGCCGTCCCTGGCCTCCGCCACGACCTCGTGGCCGGCCTTCTCCAGCAGGGCGCGCACGTCGAGCCGGATGATCGTCTCGTCCTCGGCGATCAGCACCCTCATGCGGGCCCCCAGGCGAGCCGCGCGCGCACGCCGGGATCGCCGTCCTCGAGGATCAGCGTCCCGTGCAGCTGGTCCGTCGCGAGCGCCCGCGCGATCTTGAGCCCCAACGACCGGTCCGGATCGAAGTCCGCGGGCAGGCCCGGGCCGGCGTCCGCGACCACCAGCTCCACCCGCCCCGCCGGATCGCGGTCGAGGTGGACGCGGACGTCGCCGCCGCCGTGCTCGAGCGCGTTCGCATAGAGCTCGGAGAAGATCAGCGCCACCGCCGTCGCCGTGTCGCCCGGGACCTCGACGTGCGCGATCTCCTCCTCGGCCGGGCGCGTGCCGATGCTGCGCCCGAGCATCGCCGAGACGCGGCGGATCAGGTCCGACAGGTCGACGTCCCCTTCGCGGCTCGCCGTCAGCAGGTCGTGGACCTCGGCGATCGACAGGATCCGGTCGACGGAGTCGGCGAGCGCGCGAGCGGGGTCGGCGCCCCCGGCGCGCAGGCGGAGGAGCGAGGCCACCGTCTGCAGGTTGTTCTTGACGCGGTGGTGGATCTCCTGGGCGACGATCCCGCGCATCACGCCGCGCCCCGACTCGACCGCCGCGGCCGCCTGGTTGGCGACCGAGCCGAGCAGCATGCGCTCCTCCGGCGTGAAGGGGCGCCGACCGGGCGTCGTCGCGACGAGGGCGCCGAGGCGCCGCGCCTTCCAGACCAGCGGCAGCGCGACGACGCCGTCCGCCCCGTCCGATGCCACGGCCGTGGCCGCCAGGGCCAGGACGGATGCGTCGTCGGGGCCGGCGGCCCCGGACCGGCGGGCGACGGTGGGGCCCTCCGGCCCGTCGACGACGAGGGCGCACAGCTCCGCGTGCGCGGCGCGCTCGGCGGTCTCGGCGATGTGGTCGAGCGCCTCCTCGAGGTACAGCGACTCCGCCACGGCCTGCGAGATGCTGCCGAGCGCCTCGAGCTCCGCGACGCGGCGCTGCGACCGCTCGTAGAGGCGGGCGTTCTCGATCGCCTGGGCGACCTGGCGCGCGATCGTCTCGACCAGCTCGATCTCGTCCGGGTGGTACTCGCGGGGCGCGACCGTGCGGACGTTCATCGCGCCGGCCAATCGCTCCCGGCGGTCGAGGATCGGCACGGCGAGCAGGCTCTGGAACCTCCGCTCCGGCAGGTTCGGGAACTCCTTGAAGCGCGGATCGAGGTGCGCGTCGGCGGCGATCGCGACGGGCTCGCGCGTGGAGGCCGCCCAGCCCGTCAGCCCCTCCCCCACGCGCATGCGCGGCGGGCCGGCGGTCGCCTCGACGTGCGTGCCGTGCACCGCCTGCAGGACGAGTTCGTCGGCGGCGTCGTCGTACGCGTAGACGAAGCAGGCATCGGTGCCGAAGGCCCGCGCGACCGCCACGGCCACGGCGTCGGTGACCGTCGCCAGATCCAGCGAGCTGGTGACCGCCTCCACGATCTCGGACAGGAGGCGCAGGTGGCGCTCGGCGCGCGCGGCGGCATGGTCCGTCACGGCGGCGACGGTAGCACGGTCGGGGCTGCCGTCAGGCCGCGATGCCGCGCGCACTCGACGCCTCGCCGGCCGCGCGCGCGAGCGCCGGCAGGTAGGGGTGCCATGAGTGCGGGATCGTCCGCGTGCCGAGCGTCAGATACAGGTCCGGGTGCGGCGCGCGGGGCGTCCGCGCGAGCGGCATGCCGGCCTCGTGCGGGAGCCGGTCGCCCTTGCGCAGGTTGCACGGCGCGCACGCCGTGACCACGTTCTCCCACGTCGACCCGCCACCCCGCGAGCGCGGCACCACGTGGTCGAGCGTGAGCCGCACGCCGCTGCCGCAGTACTGGCACGTGTTGGCGTCACGCCCGAACAGCGCGCGGCGGGTGATCCGGCGCGAGGTGAAGCGCGGCACCTTCACGTACTGGACGAGCCGGATCACCAGCGGTCGGGGCAGCGTCGTCGAGGGTGAGCGGATCGCCTGGCCCGGGACCGCCTCCAGGACCTCGGCCTTCCGCGACAGGATCAGGCTGCACGCACGCCACACGCTGGTGACGTTGAGCGGTTCGTAGGTCGCGTTCAGCACGAGGACGGTGCCGGACATGGTGCCTCCGAGGGTAGCATCGGCGCCGCGAGGGCCCGGGTCAGCGCAGGGCGTGGTCGATCGCCCGCTGCTCCTCGGGCGTCAGCTCGAGCGACCCGGCGCCGCCGCGCAGCACGTCCTTCACGAACACGCTCGTCGACGTGCCCGCGTGCACGGCGCTGATCACGATCCCGGATCCGTGTCGATCCAGCAGCGCGAGCGACGACGAGCGGCGTCCCTCGTCGTCGTCGGTGGCGTCGTAGCGCACGATCGAGCGGCGGCGCAGCAGGACGTCGAGCTGTCCGAGCGCCGACAGCACCTCGTCGCGCAGGTGCGCGCCGTCCACCTCCAGGCGCTCCATCCGGGCCTGCATGCCGACGGCGAACTCGACGAGGTCCACCGGCTCGCCGTCGAGGAGGGCCTGCTCGGCGCGCCGCAGCCGGCCGGCCCAGCGCGCGGTGCGCCACGCGAGCGCGAGCGCGACGAGCGCGAGCACCAGCCCGACCGCGCCGACCGCGAGGGCGAGCGACTGGACGTCCGCGCCCACGCGCCTCCTAGGCGGGCTGCAGGCGGAACTGGATCTCGTACACGCCGATGTTGTTGTCGACGTTCTCCTCGCCCGGCACCTTCTCCACGGTGACCTTCGCGGTCACGACGTCGTCGAAGACGATGTCGGAGAGGCCGAACGGGATCTCCACGGTGCCCTCGGCACCCGGGTCGAGCGTCGTGATCTCGCCCGTCGGGAGGGCGCGGTCGTCCATGCCCTTCGCGCGCAGGACGACGTTGACCTTGATCGAGACCTCGGTCGCGTCACCGGAGTTCTGCACCGTCACGGCCAGCGCCATGTTGTTCGCGCTGTCGACCTCGTTGACGATGCCCGGGTCGAGCTGGCTCTCACCCGGGGTGAACACGGTGCTGATCAGCGTCGTGCCGTGCAGCTGGCCGTCCGCCGCCCCGTCCGTCGTGCCGCCGTCGGCCGCGCCGTCCTCGGTCGAGTCGGCGGGCGTGCCGCCGAGCAGCGCGTTCAGGATCGACTGCATCCGCTGCGGCGCGGCGAACTCGATCAGCTTCGGATCGACGAACTGCGAGTTCTCCACCGTCGCGTTGATCGACTTGTCCGCGAGCACGGTCTTGGTCGGATCCTGGTAGGAGTCCGTGTAGACGACGTCGGAGGCGATCAGGCGCTGGAACGTGGCCGCGACCGCGGCCGCCTGCTCGAGCGGGACGGTGCCCGTGGTGCCGGCCGCCTGGAACGCCTCCTGCAGCGCCCGCTGGATCCCCTGCAGGCCGCTGACGCGGTACTGCATGGACTGGACGAGGAACGGCTGGTACGGCTCCGCATCCTCCGGGGCGCCGATCGCCGCGGCGTTGGCCGCGGTCTGCTTCTGCGCCTGGATCTGCCGCGTCAGCGCCGTGTTGAGCCCATCGGGCGTCTGGCCGGCGGTGAGGATGGCCGCGGAGAACTCCGAGCCGACGTTGGCGGAGGCCTTGGCCACCTCGTTCGCCTTCTGGACGTAGCCCTGGTAGGCGGACACCTCGCGGTCGCGCTGGCAGCGCTGGACCAGGAAGAACCCGGCGACCAGGACGATCAGGAGGCCCACGACGAGCACCAGCAGCCGCTGCATCCCCTTGCCGCGCGGGGCGCCGGCGGTCGGGCGCGGCCGCTCGCGGGACGGCGGGGCCTCGTCGTACTCGTCGTCGAAGAAGGAGAGGAAAGCGGGCATGTATGGCGTACGGGGATGACGTGCGGCTTATCCCGTTCGCCACATTATCACCCGCTCCTCTGCGGACCCGCCGGGTCGCCGTATGACCGTACGCCCGCTCCGCAGCGTGCCCCACGGGGTTCCGCCCCTCTTCCCCGAGGGGATCGTGGCGGATCGGTACCGCATCATCGAGACGATCGGCGTCGGAGGCAGCGCGACCGTCTTCGAGGCGGAGGACCTCGAGACCGGCGAGCGCGTCGCCCTGAAGGCGATCCCGGCCGAGGAGAAGCTCCGTCGCCGCGCCCGCCGCGAGATGCGCGCAGCCGGGTCCCTCGACCACGGCGCGATCGTCCGGATGCGCGGCAGCGCGGAGGACGACCACTACGTCTTCGTCGCCTTCGAGCTCGTGCGGGGCAGCGACCTCTCGATCGTCCTCAAGGAGAAGCGGCTCGAGCAGTCCGAGATCCTGCGGGCCGTCGCCGCGGTCTGCGACGCCCTGGAGCACGCCCACGCGCGCGGCGTCATCCACCGCGACGTGAAGCCGGGCAACATCATGCTGCGCGAGGACGGCATCCTGAAGCTGACCGACTTCGGCATCGCGCAGATCGACAGCCCGGACGCGACCGTCGACGAGAGCCTCCTCGGCACGCTCTCCTACATGGCGCCCGAGCAGGTGCGCGGCGACATGCTGACGACGGCGGTCGACGTCTGGGCCGCGGCGCTGATCGCCTACGAGGCGCTGACGCGCTCGAACCCCTACCGCTCGAAGACGCCGGTCGAGCTGGCGGAGAAGCACCGCCGCCTGCGGCTCTCGCTCCAGAAGGAGCGCCCCGATCTGCCGACGGTGGCGACGAAGATGATCGACCGCGCGCTCGATCCGGACAACCAGCGGCGCCCGCTGCCCGGCCAGCTCCGCGACGCGCTCCTGCGGGGCGCGCTCGCGATCGAGCGGGGCGAACGGGAGGCCGACGAGTCCATCGAGCTGCCGCGGCTCGAGCCGCGCGTCCGTCTGCGCGAGCGCTGGCTGCGCGCGGTCCCCGATCCCCGGGACGAGCGCGACGACGCCGAGCCGTCGGGCGAGCCGTTCCGCGACACGGCCTCGGACGTCGGCGCCCGCCTCGCCGGTGCCGTCGCGCACGCCCAGCCGTACTGGCCCGCCGCCCTCACCGGCGCGGCAGCCGTGCTCGTGCTCGGCGCGCTGCCCTTCTACCCGTCGCTGTGGCCGCTCGGCCTCGGCCTGCTCGCCGGTGCGGCGGCGCTGCGCCTCCCCCTCGTCGCGGGCACGCTGGTCCTGGCGGCGGCCCTGCCGCTGCTCGGCAACCTCGCGTTCGGCCTCGTGCCCGGGGCCGTGCTGATCGGCCTGGCCTGGGTCGCGCTGCTCGCGCGGGACGGCCGGCGCCTGCTGCTGCCGGTGCTCGCACCCGTGCTGACGGCGCTCTGCGCCTGGGCGGTCTATCCCCTGCTGGCCGGCACGGCACGGCGCGCGCACGTGCGCGCGACGCTCGGAGCCCTCGGCGCCCTGCTGTCCTCCGTCGCGCTCGGCCTCGGGGGTGCGGCCCCGACACTGGTGCCGACGGGCGACCTCGCCGGCCTCGGCGCGACCGTGCGCGGCATGGACGACGCGATCGCCACGGCGGGTGCGGTCGCCGCCGCCGTCGGCCCGGGCCCGGCGCTGCTCGCCGTCGTCTGGGCCGCCCTCGCCGTCACCGCGCCCGCCGTGCTGCACGCCGGCGGGCGTCCGCTGCTCGTCGCCTCCGCGCTGTGGATCGGGATCGGCACGGCCGCCACCCTGGGCATCGGCCTCGCGCTGACCGGCGCCCTCACCGCTCCGGTCTGGACGCTGGCGGGCGCAGGGGCGGTGGGTATAGTGATTTTGGTGCGCGCTCACCGCCCGACGGCGCACGGGAACGCTGCGCACGCCGCGACAAAGGGATGACTGCATGGGCTTTCTGCGACGAATCGAGAACCGGCTGGAGGGGGTCTTCGAGGGCGGCATCGGCCGCACCTTCCGCTCGCACGTCCAGCCGGTCGAGCTCGCGCGGAAGCTGACCAAGGAGATGGATGACCACAAGGTCATCTCCGTCTCCCAGGTGTACGTGCCGAACGTCTACACGGTGTTCCTCGCCCCGGACGATCGCGAGCAGTTCCTCGCCTACGAGGCCCGGCTCCGCACGGAGCTCGCGGGCTACCTCACCGAGCACGCGCGCCGCGAGGGCTACTCGCTCCCGGGCCGCGCCCGCGTGCTGATCGAGACCGCCGACGAGCTCGACGTCGGGACGTTCGGCATCGCCGCCGAGATGGAGGAGACGCCGCCGCCCGTGGCGTCCGACGCCCCGCCACCCGGCGTCCGCCTGCCGGAGGAGTTCGATCCCGACCCCGCGCCCGCGGCCGCCGCTCCCGTGGCGTCGGCCCCGGCTCCCGTCGCACCGGCCCCCGCGCCGCCGGCCGAGGTGCCGCCCCCGCCCGCTCCCGCCGCACCGCCCGTGGCCCCGGCCGCCGCCGTCGCCGACCCGTTCGCCGCCGCACCGGGAGCCCCGCCGGCGCCGCCGTCCGCCTCCGCCTGGATGGTCGTCTGGGCCGGCGGCAGCGCGCCGATCGGCGACACGCCGCTGGTCATCGGCCGCAGCCGCGACTGCGACGTTCCCGTCGCCGACGGGAACGCCTCCCGCCGGCACGCCGAGCTGTCCCGCGAGGGCGACGGCTTCGTCCTGCGCGATCTCGACTCCACGAACGGCACGCTCGTCAACGGGCAGCGCATCCGCCGCGCGCCCGTGCAGCCGGACGACGAGATCACCGTCGGGACGAGCTCCCTGCGCATTCAGCGCCGTACGGGGTAGGCCGTGGTCGACCAGGCGCTGCTCCTGCTGCGGATCGGGGTCCTGGTCCTCCTCTACCTGTTCATCTGGCGCATCGCGCGCACCGCGCTGCGCGACGTGCGCGGCGCGCAGGAGAGCATGATCATCCGCCCGGGCCACGGCGCAGACGCCGCGCTCGCGTTCCCCCTGCCCGATCCGGCGGCGCCGCCGACGCCGGCCCGGCCCGGCCGGCTGCTGGTCACCGCCAGCGACGTGCTGCCCCCGGGCGCCGCCGTCGTGCTCGACGAGCCCGAGATCCTGATCGGCCGCGACCCGCACGCGGCGGCGATGCTCGACGGCGACGCGTTCGTGTCGGCGCGGCACGCCATGGTCCGCGTCCGCGCCGGCGCGCCGACGGTGCTCGACCTCGGGTCGACGAACGGCACCTACGTCAACGGGGAGCGCATCGTCGCCGAGACGCCGCTGCGCGAGGGCGACGAGGTCGCCGTCGGATCCACCCGCATGGTCTACGAGCCGGGGGGCGACGCATGAGGGTCGTCGTCGCGGAGGCCGCGGCGACCAGCGACGTCGGTCGGCTGCGCCAGTCGAACGAGGACGCGCTGGTCGTCGACGACCCGATCTTCGCGGTCGCCGACGGCATGGGGGGTGCGCGGGCCGGTGAGGTCGCGAGCGCGATGGCCGTCGCGGCCCTCCTCGGCGTCCACGGCGACGCGAGCGCCCTGACCCGCGCGATCACCGACGTCAACCGCCGCATCCACGCCGCGGCGGCCGCCGATCCCACGCTGGCCGGCATGGGCACGACGGTGACCGCCGCCATCCTCGACGGCGACACGCTCACCTTCGGGCACGTCGGCGACTCGCGGGCGTACCTGCTCCGCGGCGGCCGGCTGTCGCAGATCACCGACGACCACTCGCTGGTCGGCGAGCTGATCCGCCGTGGCGCGCTGTCGCCCGCCGAGGCCGAACGGCACCCGCAGCGCTCGGTGATCACCCGCGCGCTCGGCGCCGAGAGCCGCGTCGACATCGACGTCGTGCGGCTGCATCCGGAGGCGGGCGACGTGATCCTGCTCTGCAGCGACGGCCTCACCGGCATGGTCAACGATCCCGAGATCGAGCGCATCCTCGGCTCGTCGCAGCGCCTGGACGAGGCCGCGGGGCGGCTGATCGACGCCGCCAACGCCGCCGGCGGGGAGGACAACGTCAGCGCGGTCCTGCTCCGCATGGCCGTCCGCGACGAGGACGACACGGACCCCGCGCCGGTCGCCCGCGTGCTGATCCCGGCCAGCGCGGCGGAGATCGGGTCCGACGGCGGCGCGGTCATCCACGATGCGCCGGGAGCGCCGGGCGGCGGGCGGGCGCGCACGGCCGGCCTGATCGCGGCGATCCTCGCCGTCGGCGTCCTCGCGGCGATGCTCGTCGCACTCGGGCTGCGCTGGTCCCACTTCGTCGGCGCCACGCCGGACGGCCGCGTGGCCGTCTACCAGGGCCTGCCCGTCGAGATCACCGACGACCTGACGCTGTACCGCGCGACGCGCATCACCGGGGTCGCCGCCGCCGCGCTGTCCCCCGCGCAGCGCCGCGACCTGCTCGACCACCGGATCACCTCGGCGGCCACGGCCAACGACCGCGTGGATGCGCTGGCGACCGCATCCCCCTGGCTCGTGATCCCGCCGACCACGCGATGACCTCGTACCTCCGCCTCCCCCGCCGCAACCGCGAGCTGGGCCTGATCGTCCTGGCGCTCGCCATCGCGACCGCCGGCTTCGCGGCGGTGCAGATCGCCCGTGCCGAGGCCTTCACCTCCTCGCCCCTGATCGCGGCGGCCGCGTTCGCCGCCGCGTACCTCGCCGCGCACGCGATCGTCCGGGCCACGCTGCCGGACGCCGACCCGTACGTCCTCCCGATCACCGCGGTGCTGACCGCGGTCGGGCTGATCGAGATCCACCGGATCGATCCGGATCTCGCACGCGACCAGGGCCTCTGGATCCTGATCGGCCTCGGGCTGTTCGCGGCCGTCGTGGTCGGCTTCCGCGACATCCGCCGCCTCGAGTCGCTGCGGTACACGTGCGGTGCGCTCGCGGTGCTGCTCCTGCTCGCGACGATCGCGGTCGGGACCGAGGTCAACGGCGCGCGCCTGTGGATCCGCGTCGGCGACCTCCAGATCCAGCCCGGCGAGTTCGCGAAGATCCTGCTCGTCGTCTTCCTGGCCGGCTACCTGCGCGAACGGCGCGAGGTGCTCGCCGAGCCCGTCCGCCGGGTGCTGGGGGTGGGCGTGCCCGCGCTGCGGCACATCCTCCCCCTCGTGCTGCTCTCCGGCATCTCGCTCGTCCTGCTCGTCGCGATGAACGACCTCGGGTCCTCGCTGCTCTTCTACGTCATCGCGCTGGCGATGATCTACGTCGCGACCGGCCGGCTCCTCTACGTCGGCCTCGGGATCGGCCTGTTCGCCGCCGGCGGGCTCGTGGCCCTCCAGCTCGCCCCGCAGGTGCAGACGCGCATCGACGCCTGGCTCGATCCGTGGGCGATCGAGCGCACGGGCGGATACCAGATCGCGCAGTCGATCTACACGATCGCCGACGGCGGCATCACGGGCGCGGGCTTCGGGCGCGGGCTGATCCTGACGGACGGCGGGCGCACGATCATCCCGTTCGCCGAGACGGACTTCATCTACTCCGTCATCGCGAACGAGATGGGCCTCGTCGGCGCCGCGGCGGTCGTGCTGCTCTACCTGCTGCTCGCCTGGCGCGGCTTCCGCATCGCGCTGAACGCCGACGACGGCTTCTCGAAGCTGCTGGCGGTCGGCCTCGCCACCGCGATCGCCTTCCAGGTGTTCGTCATCGTCGGCGGCGTCGTGCGGCTCCTCCCGCTGACCGGGCTGACGCTCCCGTTCGTCTCGTACGGCGGCTCCAGCGTGACGGCCAACTTCGCGATCGCGGCGCTGCTCCTGTGCATCTCCCAGCGGGCGGAACGGGGCCGCGGGTGAACCGGCGGATCGGACACGTCTTCGCCGTCGTCGCGGTCGGCCTGCTGGCCCTGATCGTGATGACGACGTACTGGCAGGTGTGGGCGCGCGCGGGCCTCGAGGCCCGCACCGCGAACGTGCGCCTCGTCTACCGGGACCTGGCGATCGACCGCGGCGCGATCCTGACGTCGGACGGCGCGGTGCTGGCCGAGTCGCGACCCGGGCGGCTCGACGGGCGCGACGTCTTCCTGCGCCGCTACCCGACGGGCGGCCTCGCCGCACAGCTCGTGGGGTACTCCTCGCTGCTCGCCGGCCGCGCCGGGCTCGAGCAGTCGCTCGACCCCGAGCTGACGGGCAGCACGTCCGACCTCGCCGGCGTCCGCAACGCGTTCGACCGCATGCGCGGCGACACGGTCCGTGGTGACGACGTCGTGCTGCGCCTCAACGCCGCCGCGCAGCGCACGGCGATGGACGGGCTGGCGGCGGCCGGCGGGAGGGGCGCCGTCGTCGTGCTCGACCCGAGCACCGGCGGCCTCCTGGTGATGGCCTCGACCCCGACGTTCGACCCGAACGACGGCATCGCCCCCGCGCTCGAGGCGCCGGACGCGCCGCTCCTGAACCGGGCGACCCAGGGCCTGTACCCGCCGGGCTCGACGTTCAAGGTGGTGACGGCCGCGAGCGCGCTCGACAACGACGTGGTCGACGTCGACACGGAGTTCCCCGGCCCGGCGTGCATCACGACGGCCGGCCAGAGGCTCTGCAACTTCTCCAACCGGGCGTACGGCACGCACGACTTCGGCTACGCCCTCGTCCACTCGATCAACACGACGTTCGCCAAGGTCGGCATTCAGCTCGGCGAGGAGCGCCTCGAGGGGACGATGCGCGGCTTCGGCTTCTTCAACCGCATCCCGTGGGACTACCCCGCCGACCAGGGGCTGCCGTCGGGCGTGTTCAACCGCCGTGGCCGGCTGATCGCGCCCGGCACGAACCTCGACGTCGCGCGCCTCGCGATCGGCCAGGAGCGGCTGCTGGCGACGCCGCTCCAGATGGCGATGGTCGCGGCCTCGGTTGCCAACGGCGGCCAGCTCGTCCAGCCCGAGCCCGTGCAGGAGGTGCGGGCGCCCGACGGCTCCGTCACCCGCCGCCCCGGCACGACGTACCTCGGTCGCGCGATGACGACGGAGACGGCGGCCGCCCTGCGCTCCCTGATGCGCGACGTGGTCGACGACGGCACGGGGGCGGCGGCGCAGGTCGAGGGCCTGGACGTGGCCGGCAAGACGGGCACCGCCGAGACCGGCCGGGACGGGCTCAACGACGCCTGGTTCATCGGCTTCGCCCCCGCGGACGCCCCGCGCTTCGCGTTCGCCGTGCTCGTCGAGGACGTCGAGGGGACGGGCGGCGACGTGGCCGCGCCGATCGCCGCCGACGTCCTGCGGGCGCTGACGGCGCAGGATACGTGAGAGAATCACGGCTGACCGCATGAGCGACGCGCACGACACCACTCCCGGCAGCCTGTTCGACGGGCGCTATCGCATCGTCGGACGCCTCGGTCAGGGGGGCATGGCGCGGGTCCTCCTCGCGCAGGACGAGACCCTCCACCGCCAGGTCGCCATCAAGGTGCTGTCCGATCGGCACTCCGACGACCCGCACTTCATCGAGCGCTTCCAGCGCGAGGCGCGCGCCGCCGCGCGGCTGAACCACCCGAACATCGTCCAGGTCTACGACCAGGTCCAGACCCCGGGCGGGGCCTACATCGTGCAGGAGTACGTCGAGGGCGAGACGCTGAAGGAGCTGATCCGGCGCGAGTCCCCGCTCGACGCGCGGCGTGCCATCACGATCGCGCTCCAGATCCTGGCGGCGCTGCGGGTCGCCCATCAGCAGGGCGTCATCCACCGCGACATCAAGCCGCAGAACATCCTCGTCCAGCCGGACGGCAAGGTGAAGGTCGCGGACTTCGGGATCGCCAGCGCCGGCGAGACGGAGATGACCGAGGCCGGGTCGATCGTCGGCACGGCGCAGTACCTGGCGCCGGAGCAGGCCCGCGGCCTCCAGGTCGGGCCGCCGGCCGACCTCTACGCGGTCGGCATCGTGCTCTACGAGATGCTGTCGGGTCGTGTCCCGTTCGAGGGGGACGCGGCGGTCACCGTCGCGATGCGCCACGTCCAGGAGGCGCCCGAGCCGCTGACGGATCGCAACCCGCTCGTGCCCGGGCCGCTGGAGTCCGTCGTCATGCGCGCCCTGTCCAAGGATCCCGCGACGCGGTACCAGAACGCCGACGAGATGGGCGTGGAGCTCGACCGCGTGCGCCAGGGGCTGCCCGTCAGCGACGAGACCGCCGTCATCGGCGCGGCCACGATCGCCATGGCGCGCCAGCCGACCGAGACGATGGTGGCCCCGCCGCTCCCGCCGCGCACCACGCGCAACGGCGGCAATCCGAATCGCCGCCGCCTGTGGGTGCTCCTGGCCGTGCTGGCGGTGCTCGCGGCCGGCGTGATCGCCGGCCTCTACCTGTGGGGCAGCGGCGGTGGCGAGACGCCGCCCCCGACGACCGCCACGACCGTCGTCGAGATCCAGGTGCCGAACGTCGTCGGCCTGCGCCAGGCGGCGGCGGAGGCGGAGATCCGCCGCGTCGGCCTCGAGGTGCTGGTGGTGCCGACGGAGGAGGCGGACGCACCCGAGGGCGAGGTGCTGCGCCAGTCCCCCGGCGGCGGCGAGACGGTCCCGGAGGGCACCGTGGTCGAGATCGCCGTCGCGGCCGGGCCCACCGCCGTCACCGTCCCGGACGTCACCGGACAGGAGGTCGCGGCGGCGACGCGGCAGCTCGAGGACCTGAAGCTGATCGTCCGCACGGTCGAGGAGCCGTCCGCCACGGTGCCGGCCGGCACCGTCATCCGGCAGTCGCCGTCGGGCGGCGTGACGCTCAAGCCCGGTTCGACGGTCGAGCTGACCGTGTCGAGCGGCGAGGAGCAGGGCACCGTGCCCAACGTCGTCGGCATGGACCTCACGAACGCCGAGAACACCCTGATCGCCGCCGGGCTGGTCCTCGGCAACCGGAGCGAGGAGAGCGCCGATGCCCCCGCCGGCGCCGTCATCGCGCAGCAGCCGGCGGCGGGCGCCAGCGCGGCGGCCGGCTCCGCGGTCTCCGTCGTGGTGTCGACCGGACCGGCAGCGGCCACGGTCCCGTCCGTCGTGAACCTGCCGCGCGGCGAGGCGGAGTCGCAGATCACCGGCGCGGGCTTCACGGCGAGCACGCAGGAGTCGGCCGTGTCCGACCCGGCGCAGGACGGCATCGTCATCTCCCAGAACCCCGCCAGCGGCTCGTCGCGCCCGCAGGGGTCGACCGTGACGATCGTCGTCGGGCGCTACACCGGGGGCGGCTGATGGGCGAGCGGACCCGCGTCGCCATCCTCGGCGGCGGGCGCTCGTCCGAGCACGAGGTCTCGCTGCGATCCGCCGCCAGCGTCGCCGACGCGCTCGACCCGGACCGCTACGACATCGTGCGGATCACGATCCGTCCGGACGGCGTCTGGCAGGACGCGTCCGGCGCGCTGGTGACGCTGACGCCCGGCGAGGGCGGACCGCTCGGTGCCGACGTCGTGTTCCCCGCGCT
>JAUMCA010000088.1:0-10194 GCA_032119475.1 Thermoleophilia bacterium
CCGAGGCGCCGTAGCCCGCGATCTCGCGCTCGAGCACCACGATCCGCAGCGACGGATCGAGCCGGCTCAGGTAGTACGCGGTCCAGAGGCCCGTGAAGCCCGCGCCGACGATCGCCACGTCGACCTGGGCGTCGCCCGGCAGCGGCGCGCGCTGGTCAAGCGGCCCGGGCACCGTGTCGTGCCAGAAGGACTCAGTGCGGTAGCGCGCGCCGTCGGCCGTCGGAGCGGACGTCGAAGACGGGGCAGCGGTGGTCGCCATGCGGCGAGTGTACCTCCCGACGAGCAGCCTTTCCCGTCGTTCAGGCGACGTCGACGGCGTCGAGCACGGCCGCGTCGACGAGGCCGAGGCGGAAGGCCCGGCTGACGGCCTCGGCGCGCGTGCGGCAGCCGAGACGGCGATAGACGGCGCGAAGGTGGTTCTCGACCGTCGTCTCCGCGATCCAGAGCCGCTGTGCGATCTGGCGGGAGGTGAGCCCGAGGCAGAGGAGGTGGAGCACCTCGAGCTGGCGCGCGGTCAGCTCGCCCTCGGCGTCCGGCGTGGCCGGCAGCAGCATGGCGAGCACGGCGGCTCCGCCACCGGCCTCGCGCGGGCGGGCGTCGAGGAGGACGGCGTGCCCGTCGAGCAGGACGCGGCGGCAGGACGGGGCGCCGGCGATGGCCTCACGGAGCATGCCCGCGATCATCGGGTGCCGCCGATCGAGCGCCGTGCCCGGGTTGAGGCCGAACGAGTCCGGCAGACCGCGGCCGCCGATGACCTCGTCGATGACGAGCGCGTCGTCGACCGTCCACGCGGCGAACGGGATGTCGTTCAGGGAAGCGGGGAGGGGCGCGGTCGTCGGCATCGGAGTGGCCGGTTGCGGCCACCCCGCTTATCGCTCGTCGGCCGACTGCGGACGACTGGGCGGTCGGATGTCCAGCTCGATCGCGCCGTCGACGAGCGCCCGGGCGTTCCAATCGCGCCAGCGTGGCGCCAGTTCGGAGAGCGCGTCGCCGCGCTCGTCGAGGCGCACCGCGGGCGCCCCGCCGGGCTCCACGAGGTAGCGGTACCACGACAGATCCCACGCGATCGTGATCGCGACGCCGGGGCGACGGCCGCCGAACGCGACGACGCTGACGCGCGCCTGCCCGAGGCTCTTCGCGATGCCCGAGACGGTCGCGCGATACGGGCTCGCGTTGAAGGTCTCCACGCCCAGCAGCATCGTCGTGGCGCGCGCGACCTCGTCACCGGTGCCGAGGCCGTGCGGCGCCAGCACGGGATCGTGCGGGTCGAGCTCGCGCTGACGACGCTGCCGCAGGCGGGCGAGGACGCTCAGGCGGGGCTCGTCGACCGGCGGGGGCGACCGGCGCCCCTCCTGCACCCAGCCGTCGGCGCGCGCCTGGGTCGCGCAGAGCTGGCACACCGTGCGCGAGCGCCCCTGGTGGTTGAAGCGCAGCGGCTCCTCGCCGAGCAGGATGGTGCGCTCGCAGACCGCGCACACGAGCATCCGGTCGGGGTGGTTGAGGGTCTCCCGCGTCGAGGCCATCGCGCGCCGGATGATACGACTGGTCAGCCGTCGCCGCGCGGATGGGCCCGCGCGTGCGCCTGGCGGAGATGCGGCAGGCCGAGATGCGTGTACACCTCGGTCGTCGCGAGCGACTGGTGGCCGAGCAGCTCCTGGATCGCGCGCAGGTCGCCGCCTCCCTCGAGCATGTGCGTGGCGTAGGCGTGGCGCAGGGCGTGGGGACCGTGGTGCTCGAGGCCGACCGCGCGCAGGCGGCGATCGAGCGCGCGCCGCACCCCGGACGTATCCAGTCGACGCCCGCGTGCCGACACGAACAGGGCGTCGCCAGCGTCGCCGGCGTCGAGCTCCGGCCGGCCGCGCGCGAGCCACGCCGCGATGGCGTCCACCGCGGGCTCGCCGATCGGCACGATCCGCGTGCGTCCGCCCTTGCCGGTCACGCGGACGGCGCGTCCGTCGACGGCCGCACGATCCAGCGCGCACGCCTCCGCGGCGCGCAGGCCCGCGCCGTAGAGCAGCTCGAGCAGCGCGCGGTCGCGCAGGCCGAGCGGCGTGTCCGGCCAGGCGACGTCGAGCATCCGCCGCGTGTCGCGCGCCGCGGGCACCGTCGGGAGGCGACGCTGCCGCTTGGGGCCGGGCACCTCCGCCGCCGGGTCTGCGCCACCCTCGCCGGCCAGACGCCGGTGGAACCCGCGCACGCTCGACAGCCGCCGGGCCCGCGTCGAGGCGGCGAGCTCGAGATCGGCGAGGTGCGCCGCGTACGCGCGCACATCCGGCCGCTCCGCCGTCGCCAGGCTGCGTCCGCGCGCGGCCAGCCACTCGGCGTAGTGCTGCAGGTCGGAGCGGTAGGCGCGGATCGTCAGCGGGCTCGCGCCGCGCGCGCGCAGCGCGTCGAGGTGCCGGTCGATCGGATCCGCGGCAAGGGTCACGGGGAACGGTTCGCCGCGGACCGCCGCTCTCTTGCCTGCCGCCGGGCGCGGCGAACCCCGCCCAGCGCCATCGAGGCCATCCACACCGCGAGCACGAGTGCGCCGATCGCCGCGATCGTGAGGCCGCCGTCCCACGCGGCCCATGCGACCACGCCGAGTCCGAGCGCGAGAACCGCGAACAGGAGGGCGACGGCCATGCCCGCACCCTGCCATGTGCGCGGGCCGACGTCCACTTCGACGCATCACGCGTACACTCGGGCGCATGCGGATCGCCGTCGCCGTGCTCCTGGCCGCGCTTGCCGTCGTGCCGGCGGCCGGCGCCGCGGACCGGCCGCCCGACCGCCAGACGCGGGTCGTCGGGGGCGTGCCGACCACCGTCGCCGACTGGCCGTGGATCACCTACCTCGAGGTCGAGGCCGGCGACGGCAAGCGCTGGGTGTGCGGGGGCGTCGTCGTGGCGCCGCGTCACGTGCTCACGGCCGCGCACTGCGTCGTGGACGCGGCCGCGGTGATCCCGACGTCCGCGCTGCGCGGCGTGGTCGGGCGCACCGATCTGCGTGCGGCGGACGGGGTCGTGTTCCGCGTCGGCCGCATCGCGGTGCATCCGCGGTACGCCCGCATGCGCGGGGTGGAGGGCGGTCCGTTCGACGCCGCCGTCCTCGAGACCGACGTGGACCTGCCCGTGCCGCCGGCGCAGCTCGCGACGCAGGCGGACGCCGCCTGGTTCGCGCCGGGGGTGATCGCGAGCGTCGCCGGCTGGGGCCTGACCGCGCCGGGCGGGAGCGCGAGCGATGTGCTCCTGCAGGGCGACGCGCCGATCGTCTCCGACGAGACCTGCGCGACGCAGGACCAGATCCCGCTCGCGGAGGCGCGCCTGATGGTCTGCGCGGGGCGGCCCGAGGGCGGCGTCGACTCCTGCCAGGGCGATAGCGGCGGGCCGCTGCGCGTCCTCGCCGGCGACCGCTGGATCATCGCCGGGCTCGTCTCGTGGGGCTACGAGTGCGGGGCGGCTGGGCGCCCCGGCCTGTACTCGCGCGTCTCCACCTACGTCGACTGGGTGGGCCGCCTCGTCACGGGGGACCCGGCGACGTGGACCCAGGCGGCGGATGCCGCGATCCCGACCGTGCGCCAGCGGCAGGCACGGGGCAACGCGGGCGCGAGGGTGACGTTCCGCTACCGCGTCATCGGCGAGCCGGGGCCGACGCGCGAGCGCATCACGATCCGGCGCAGCAAGGGCGGCACGGTGCTCCGTCGCATCGATCTCGCGCGGACCGCGCACGGCGGACGCGCGGTCGACGTGCCGTGGCGCGTGCCCGCCGGATGGAGCGGCCGCTACGTCTGGTGCCTCACCGCGACGGACGAGGCGGGCAACCGCTCGGAGCTCGCCTGCGCGCCGCTGACAGTGCGCTGAGCCGGTGGTACCGTGACGCCATGAGCGCCGTCGCCGTCGACCCCGCCGTGCTCGCGCAGGGGCGCGAGGACCTCGTCGCCCTCCTGCGGGCCTCCGCCGCCCACGGCTACAACGAGGGCATCGACAACCACTACTCGCTGGCGATCGAGGGCCACGACGACCTGTTCCTGCTGAATCGCTACGGGCCGCACTGGAGCGAGATGACGCCCGCCGACATCCTGCTGGTCGACCTCGACGGCAACGTCGTCGACGGCGCCGGGGATGGGCAGATCACGGCCCTCCAGATCCATCGGCAGATCCATCGCGCGCGTCCCGACGCCCGCTGCGTGATGCACACGCACATGCCGTACGCCTCGGCCGTGGCCTCGATCGAGGGCGGCCTGCAGACGCGGCTGACGCAGAACTCGATGAGCTTCCACGGCAACGTGGCCACGCTGTCATACGGCGGGCAGGTGCAGGGCGACGACGAGGGCGCGCGCCTCGCGCGCGCCGTCGCCGACGGCGCCAACGCCGTCTTCCTCCAGAACCACGGCGTGATCCTCGTCGGCGCCTCGCCGGCCGAGGCGTGGCTGCGGACGTACTTCCTCGAGCGCGCCTGCGAGGTGCAGGTGCTCGCCCAGTCCACGGGTCGCGAGCTGGTGCTCGCGCCGGAGTCCGTCGCGGAGCACACCGCGGAGCAGTGGGCCGACGCCTGCGCGGAGGAATCCGCGCTGCTGTTCGACGCGGTCAAGCGCCTGCTGGATCGCGACGCGCCCGGCTGGCGCGGGTAGTCGGCCGCCGGCCCGCGTACCTGCGAACCGTTCCCCGAGCAGCGCCCACGCGGGCGCGGGAACTGGAGCACACGACGTGGGTCCGTCGACGATCGGCGCGGTGAACGAGGTGCAGGGGCTGGAGTTCCGGGCTGCGCTCGTGCCCGGCGCGGTCGCGCAGCTCGTCGGCGACGGCTTCACGGTCGTCGTGGAGGCGGGACTGGGTGCGGCGGCCGGGTATCCGGATGCGGCCTACGCCGAAGCGGGTGCCCGCGTGGTGGCCGACGCCGCGGCGGTGCTCGCCGACGCCGACATCCTCGCCCACGTCGCGGTGCCCGACGCCGATTGCGTCGCGCTGCTCGAGGCGCGCCACACGATCGTCTCGTTCCTCGACCCGCTTGGCTCACCCGACGTCGCCGGCGCCATCGCCGCCCGCGGCGCAACCGCCTTCGCGTTCGAGTTCGTCCCGCGCATCACGCGCGCGCAGTCGATGGACGCGCTCTCGTCGCAGGCCACGATCGCCGGCTATCACGGCGTCCTGCTCGCCGCCGAGCGCGCACCGCGCCTGTTCCCGATGTTGATGACGGCGGCCGGGACGGTGAAGGCCCGGAACGTCCTGATCCTCGGTGCCGGCGTCGCGGGCCTGCAGGCGATCGCCACGGCGCGTCGCCTCGGGGCCGTCGTCACCGCCTTCGACGTCCGCAGCGCGGTCCGCGAGCAGATCGAGTCGCTGGGTGCCCGCTTCCTCGCGATCGACGTGGCGGGCGACGAGCAGGCTGGGGGCTACGCCACCACGCTCGACGAGGACCAGCACCGGCGCGAGCAGGAGGCGCTCGCCGCGGCCTGCGCCACGGCGGACGTCGTCATCTGCACCGCGCAGATCCCCGGCGCCCCGGCGCCGCAGCTGATCGACGAGGCGGCCGTGCGCGGCATGCAGCCGGGCTCCGTGATCATCGACCTCGCCGCGTCGACCGGCGGCAACTGCGCCTGCACGACCCCGGACGCGGAGGTCGACGTCGACGGCGTCATCGTGCTCGGCCCGACCAATCCGGCGGCGGCCATGCCGGCCACCGCCAGCGACCTGTTCGCCGCCAACGTCCGCGCCCTGGTCCGGCTCCTCGCCCCCGAGGCCGCGTTGGCGCCGGACTGGGACGACGAGATCGTGGCCGGCGCGCTGGTCGCCCGCGGCGGCGCCGTCGTCGACGATCGCGTGCTGGCGCGGATGGAGGAGGCGACCCGATGACCGAGGCCGTGCACGAGGGACTGCCCTTCATCATCCAGCTGACCGTCTTCGTGCTGGCCGCGTGGGTCGGGATCGAGGTCATCTCGAAGGTGCCGCAGATGCTGCACACGCCGCTGATGAGCGGCACGAACGCGATCCACGGCGTCGTGCTGGTCGGCGCGATCCTGGTGCTCGGCGCCGCCGCCGGCGGCACGATCCAGACCGTGGCCGGCATCGTCGCCGTCGCCTTCGGCGCCGCGAACGTCGTCGGTGGCTTCGTCGTCACCGACCGCATGCTGCAGATGTTCCGCCGCCGACCCGAGCCGCCTCGCGAGGGCGACGCCTGATGGACGACGCGCTGCGTGAGGACCTGATCCAGCTCGCGTACCTGGTCGCGGCCTTCTGCTTCATCCTCGGGCTGCGCTGGCTGTCCTCGCCGCGCACCGCGCGCAAGGGCAACATCGTGGCCGCCATCGGCATGACGATCGCGATCGTCGCGACCGTGGCCGACGCCTCGGTCACCACGTACATCTGGATCGCGATCGCCGCGGCGGTCGGCGGCCTGATCGGCGCCGTCGTGGCGCGGCGCGTGCAGATGACCGCGATGCCGCAGCTCGTGGCGCTGCTCAACGGCCTCGGCGGCGGCGCGGCCGCGCTGATCGCCGTCGCGGAGTACCACCGCGAGGGCACGATCGGCGTGACGGCGCTCGCGCCCGTCCTTGCCGTCGGCATCATGTTCTCCGCGATCGTCGGCTCGATCTCCTTCTCCGGCAGCATCGTCGCCTTCGCGAAGCTGCAGGAGCTCCTGCCCGGGCGGCCGATCACGTGGCCCGCGCAGAAGCTGCTGAACGGCGCCGGCGCCGCCATCGCCATCGCGCTCGCCGTCTACGCGTCGTTCGACGTCTCCGATCCGCTCCTCTGGATCGCGGTCGGCATCGCGCTGCTCCTCGGCACCGCCGCCGTGCTGCCGATCGGCGGCGCGGACATGCCGGTCGTCATCGCGTTCCTCAACGCGTGCACCGGCCTCGCGGCCGCCGCGACGGGCTTCATGCTCGACAACACGCTCCTGATCATCGCGGGCACCCTCGTGGGCGCCTCGGGCACGCTGCTCACCAAGCTGATGGGCGACGCGATGAACCGGTCGCTCGGCAACGTGCTGTTCGGCGCCTTCGGCGGCGGGCCCGCGTCCGGGGGCTCCTCCGGCGGTGGCGAGGCGCTGCCGGTGCTCGAGATCTCGCCGTCCGACCTCGCGGCCCAGCTCGTCTACGCGCGGCGCGTGTCGATCGTGCCCGGCTACGGCCTCGCGGTGGCGCAGGCGCAGCACCCCGTCCGCGAGCTGGCCGACCTGCTCGCCGCCCGCGGCGTGCAGGTGTCGTTCGCCATCCACCCGGTCGCCGGGCGCATGCCGGGGCACATGAACGTGCTGCTGGCCGAGGCCGACGTGCCGTACGACCAGCTCCTCGAGATGGAGGAGGCGAATCCGGACTTTCCGCAGACGGACGTCGTCCTCGTGATCGGCGCCAACGACGTCGTCAACCCCGCCGCGCGGGACGACGCGAGCAGCCCGCTGCACGGCATGCCCATCCTCGAGGTCGACAAGGCCGAGCACGTGGTCGTCTTCAAGCGGTCGATGGCCTCCGGTTTCGCGGGCGTCGAGAACATGCTGTTCCACGATCCGAAGACGCGGATGCTGTTCGGCGACGCCCGCAAGAGCCTCACGCAGCTCGTGCAGGACGTGCAGGCGGTCTGACCGCTACGGTGGTGCCCATGGTCGGCGACACCGATCCCCAGCACACCTCGCTGTCCGGTCTCGAGCTGTTCCAGCAGCTCAAGGACGGCGCGATCTCGCCGAGCCCGTGGGCGGTGCTGGCCGACCTCCGCGTCCTGGACCTCGGCGAGGGGCGCGCCGTCCTCGGCGCGACGCCCGACGAGCGGCACCTCAACCAGATCGGCCTGATCCACGGCGGCTGGGTGACGACGCTGATGGACTCCGCGCTCGGCGGGGCGGCGCACACGCTGCTGCCGGCCGGGCGCCGTGCCGTGACCATCGAGATCAAGGTCAACCTGACGCGGCCCGTGATCCCCGGCACGCCGATCACCGCGACGGGCGAGGTCCAGCACCATGGTCGCCGCACGATCGTCGCGGAGGGCAAGATGCGCGACGACCAGGACCGCATCCTCGCCATCGCGCTCGCGACGTTCGCCGTCGTCGAGGTCCCGCAGACGTGACGCCCGACGCGCGCCGGTCGGCGCGCGGGAACCTCGAGGTCCGCGCCTGGCTCCCCGCGGACGCGCAGGCGGTGCACGACGCGATCGTGGACTCGGCCGAGCACCTGCGGCCGTGGTTGCCGTGGGTCGACGACTGGCTGGCGCAGCACCGGGACGCGGTCGCGTCGCTCGCGCCGCTGCTCGCGCAGAACGCCACCGGCGAGCGCCTGCACGCCGGCGTGTTCCTCGACGGCGCGCTGGTCGGCGCCGTCGGCATCGTCGACGCACCGGTCGACGACGCCGTGGAGCTCGGCTACTGGACGCGAGCGGGGTGGACGGGGCAGGGGATCGCGACGCGGGCGACCGCGCTGATCGTCGAGACGGCGTTCGCGGATCCCGTCGTGGCCCGCGCCCTCATCGTCCACGACGTCGCGAACGTCGCGAGCGCCGGCCCTCCGCGGCGGCTGGGCTTCCGGCACGTCCGCGACGAGCCGTCCACCCGGCCGCCGTGTCCCGCGGACAGGGGCGTCGATCGCGTCTGGGAGCTGACCCGCGCGGCGTGGGCTAGGGCAGGCGGGCGTACGCCGGCACCGTGAGGAACTCCTCGAAGCGCTCCTGCAGGACGAGCTCGTCGAGCAGGTCGACCGCCTCGCCGACGCGGCCCTCGCCACGGCCGCCGATGCGCTCGATCTCCTCGTCGCGCAGCTGCTCGTAGAGCTCCCGCGTGAACGGGCGGCCGTCGGCCAGCGCCACGCCGAAGTGGAGCCACTGCCACAGCTGGGCACGCGAGATCTCCGCCGTCGCGGCGTCCTCCATCAGGTTGTCGATGGCGACCGCGCCGAGGCCGTCCAGCCATGCCGCGATGTAGCGCACGCCGACCGAGATGTTCGTCCGCACGCCCGCCTCGGTGATCTCGCCGGGCGTCTCGCCGAGCGCGAGCAACGCCGCCGCGTCGGGGACGACGTCCTCGCGGAGCTTGTCGACCTGGTTGAGACGATCGCCGAGCACCGCGTCGAAGATCTCCATCGCCAGCGGCACGAGATCCGGGTGCGCGACCCACGTGCCGTCGCAGCCGCCGTTGACCTCGCGCTCCTTGTCCTCGCGGACCTTCGCGAAGGCCATCTCGTTCACGGCCGCGTCGCGCCGCGAGGGGATGAAGGCCGCCATGCCGCCGATGGCGTGCGCGCCGCGCCGGTGGCACGCGCGCACGAGGTTCTGCGTGTACGCACGCATGAACGGCACGCCCATGGTCACGCACGCCCGGTCGGGCAGGATCGCGTCCTCGTGCGCATGCAGCTTCTTGATGGCGCTGAAGATGTAGTCCCAGCGTCCGGCGTTGAGGCCGGCCGAGTGCTCGCGCAGCTCGTAGAGGATCTCCTCCATCTCGAACGCGGCGGGCAGCGTCTCGATCAGCACCGTCGCGCGGATCGTGCCGCGCGGCACGCCGACCGCCTCTTGGGCGATCAGGAACGCGTCGTTCCAGAGGCGCGCCTCGAGGTGCGACTCCAGCTTCGGCAGGTAGAAGTACGGCCCGCGGCCGCGGTCCAGGAGCTCCTGCGCGTTGTGCGTCATGTAGACCGCGAGGTCGAACAGGCCGCCGGCGATCGGCTCGCCGTCGACGAGCACGTGGCGCTCGACGAGGTGCCAGCCGCGCGGGCGCACGATCAGCACGGCGACCTCATCGTCGAGCCGGTACTCCCTGCCCTCCGGGCTGGTGAACGCGAGCTCGTGGCGCACGGCGTCGCGCAGCGCGGCCTGGCCGTCGAGGATGTTCGACCACGACGGCGACAGCGCGTCCTCGAGGTCGCACATGAAGACCTTCGCGCCCGAGTTGAGCGCGTTGATCATCATCTTCGCCTCGGCGGGGCCGGTGATCTCGACGCGGCGGTTCTGGAGCGCAGGCGGGGCCGGCGCGACGGACCACTCGCCGCTCCTGATCTCCGCGGTCTCCGGCAGGAAGTCCAGGGTGCCGCCGGCGTCGAGCTGCGCCTGGCGCACCTGACGGGCGGCGAGCAGCTCCGTGCGCCGCGGTCCGAGCTCCCGCTGCAGCCGGGCGGCCAGCTCCAGTGCAGCGTCCGTGAGGATGTCCGCCCGCGCTGCGGGCACCTCGCCGACGATCTCCAGTCCGTCTACGGCCATCCTGATCTCCTCCTGCGGGGCGTGGTGGCGTCCCGGA
>JAUMCA010000089.1:0-2582 GCA_032119475.1 Thermoleophilia bacterium
GCCGACCCGGACGTGGACCTGGCGAAGCTGGCCGCGGGGGACTAGCGCCGATGGTGAAAAGGGGTCAGACCCTTTTTCACCATGGACCCTGACGGAGCGCGTGTCGTTCGTCATCGCATGGTGAAAAAGGGTCTGACCCCTTTTCACCATCGGCGCTACGCGTCGTCGCCCTGCTTGCGCAGGAACTCCTGCAGCTCGGCGGCGAGCTCGTCCGCGCTCGGGAGGTTGTCGGCGGTGATCTCGGCGTCCTCGTCCTCGCCGGCGCCGTCCTCATCGTCCTCGTCGTCGAAGTCCTCGTCCTCGTCGTCGTAGTCCTCGCCCGAGTCGAGCCGCTCCTCGAGGTCGTTGACGTACGAGCGCATCTCCGCGTCCTTCTCGACCACGCGCGCGATCTGGCGGTCGAACTCGGCGGACGCCGTCTCCAGCTCGTGCGGGGTCAGATCGCACTCCAGCAGCGGCTCGAGCGCGTTGACGAGGGCGAGTGCGGCGGTCGGGTTCGGGTTGCCGCCGAGGTAGTGGGGCACCGCGGCCCAGAGGCTCGCCGACGGGATGCCGGCCTTGCCGAAGTCGTCGTGGAGCACGCCGACGATGCCCGTGGGGCCCTCGTAGCGGATCGGCTCGAGGTCGGGGAAGCGCAGCATCAGGTCCGGATCGTGCGCGGATCCGGATACGGGCACGGAGCGCGTGTGGGGCGTGTCGGCGAGCAGGCCGCCGAGCGTGACGGCGAGCGACACGCCCATGTCGAGGGCCAGCTTGGAGATCGCCCCGCTGAACGTCCGCCAGCGGAAGTTCGGCTCCGTCCCGATGACCAGGACGATGTCGCGTTCGCCGTTCGGCAGGCGCGCGTGGAAGAACTCGGTGTCGGGCCAGTCGAGGCGCCGGAACGACCCGTCGACGACCGAGACCATCGGCCGCGTCTGCTGGAAGTCGACGAACTCCTCGGGGCTGATCTGCGCGAACTGCTCGGCGGCGCAGCGGTTCTTGAGGAACGCCGCGGCGACCGTGGCCGCCGAGCCGCCGTCGTTCCAGCCCTTGAACGCCGCCACCAGGACGGGGTCGATCAGGACGGGGCGCGTGCGGAACTCGATCGGGTCCACGCACGAACACTACGCGCGTCGGCGGCTGCCGGCTGAGGCACCCCGCCGCGGCGGCGCGATGCCCGCGAGGGGCGGTGCGGCGAACGCCGTGGCGAGCAGGCGGGCCCACGCGTCGATCGGCGCGCTGACGGGCCCGCGGACGAAGCGGCCGCCGCGGCGGTAGCCCGCGCGGACGTAGACCGCGCCGTCGGTGCGCTCGAGCGCCTGCAGGTAGACGTCGCCGGTCTCGTCGCCGCAGTGCTCGACGACCTCCGCGACGAGCGTCGCGCGACCGCCGGGCACGGCGATGGTGGTGCGGGTGGGGGTGGTGGATGGGGTGCTCATGGCCGCGAGCCTGCCCGGTCGTGGATCGTTCGCGCGTGGCATCCGCGCGCACGCGACGCGCGCTCCGGCGCGATGCGCGAGCCGGCTCCGATGCGGCGTTCCCGAAGCCGCGAGTGCCGCGGACGCCTCCGCTAATGTCAATCAAACGTGAGCTCCGTCTCCGAGACCCCTGTGCATCGCCAACTCGGGCTGACGGACGACGAGTACCGCCAGATCGGCGTCCTGATGGGCCGCGAGCCGAACCACTTCGAGCTCGCCGTGTTCTCGCTGCTGTGGTCGGAGCACTGCGGCTACAAGCACTCGCGCGCCGTCCTCCGCCGCTTCCCGACCGATGGGCCCGCCGTGCTGCAGGGGCCGGGCGAGAACGCGGGCGTCGTCGACGTCGGCGATGGCCTCGGTGTCGCCTTCAAGGTCGAGAGCCACAACCACCCGTCCGCGGTCGAGCCCTTCCAGGGCGCGGCGACGGGCGTCGGCGGCATCCTCCGCGACGTCTTCGCGATGGGTGCGCGCCCGATCGCGATCCTCGATTCGCTCCGCTTCGGCGATCCGGGCACGGAGCGCACGCGCCGCCTGTTCGACGGCGCCGTCCGCGGCATCGGCCACTACGGCAACTGCGTCGGCGTCGCGAACATCGGCGGCGAGGTCCGCTTCGATCCGGGCTACGAGCAGTCGTGCCTCGTCAACGCCATGTGCATCGGCGTGCTGAAGGCCGAGGACCTCAAGAGCGCGACGGCGGCCGGCATCGGCAACCTGATCGTGCTGTTCGGCGCGCGCACCGGCCGCGACGGCATCGGCGGTGCCTCCGTCCTCGCCTCGCAGGACATCGACGCCGGCGGCGATGACAAGCGCCCCACCGTCCAGATCGGCGACCCGTACATGGAGAAGCGCCTGATCGAGACGTCGCTGGCGCTGATCGAGGGCGACGTCCTCGTCGGCCTGCAGGACCTCGGCGCCGCGGGCCTCGCCTCGTCGGCGAGCGAGATGGCGTCGCGCGGCCCGGTCGGGGTCAAGATCGACCTCGCCAAGGTGCCGCTGCGCGAGGCCGACATGGAGCCGTTCGAGATCATGATCTCGGAGTCGCAGGAGCGCATGCTCGCCTGCGTCGAGCCCGGCCGGCTCGCCGAGCTCGAGGCCATCTGCGCGCGCTGGGAGCTCGAGTGC